>NZ_BAAFGR010000077.1:0-34272 GCF_041154655.1 Nocardia sp. JMUB6875 | reverse complement strand
GGGGTGGATCGTAGGGGCGGGGGAGCGGGGCCGATCCGGCCGTCCCGGTCTCGAGTAGCGCCAGCAGCGCCGGCTCGAGGCCGTGCCGGGCCAGGGCGCGGGTGAGGGCGCGGCGCATGTGCTGGTCGGGTTCGCGCCAATCGCGGATCGCCCAGATCACCGGGGCCCGCCAGCAGGTGAGGGCCCGCACCACCAGGTCCGGGTCGCCGAGCTGTTCGGCCAGGCTCAGCGCCCGATCGCGCTCGACCCTGGCCTCCCGGTGCCGATTGTCGTAGGCCAGCGCCGTCACCAGCGCGCACTTGGTGCGCAGCAACGCGATTCGGTCCGGCACCGGCGCGTGATCGGCATCGTGCCGAGCCAGGCGGTGCAACTCGATCGCCGACCGCAGCAGTCCGACGCTCGCGCTGCGCATCCCGCGCCGACTCCGCCGCTCGGCCGCCCGCTCCACGTATTCGATGGCCCGCAAAGCCGTTTCGGCAGTGGCGCCGTGGACGGCATGCCGGGCCAGCACGTCGGGGTCCCGCGCCACGGCGGAGAACTCCTCGGCCCGCTGCTCCAGCAACTCCAGTGCCGCCCAATGCATCCGGCCGCGCCGCAATGGCGGAATGCTCAGGTATACGGCATCGCGTATGAGCGCGTGCGCGAACCGGATCCCGCCGCTGCAGCCCGAATCCACCAGCCCCACCGCCTCGGCCGCCGCCACCAGATCGATGACGGCGTCCTCGTCCAGCCCCGCTGCCGCGCTCAGAATCGCCAGATCGACGCTTTCGCCCCAGATCGACAGCTGTCGCAGCACCTCGGTCACCCCGTCCGGCAACTGCGCGATCCGATCCTCGATGAACTCCCGGATCGAATCCGGCACCTCATCCATTTCCCCATGCGCGGCAAGCGCTTTCGCCACCTCGCGTACGAACAGTGGATTTCCGCCCGTCCGTCGATGCAACTGTTTCAGCGTTTCCGCGTCGACCTCGCTCAACCCTGCCGCCCGCGCCGTCCGCTCGGTCCCCTCGAGATCGAGCCCGCTGAGCTCCAACCACGCCGCCGTGTACTGGGCCAGCGCGGCGACCGTATTGTGCGTCCCCTGCGCCGCTTCCGACCTCCGCAAAGTCACCAGCACGAACACCGGTTCGTCCCGCAACCAGCTGACCACCTGCCGCAACACCTGCAGGGTCGCCGCATCCCCCCGCTGCACGTCCTCGAGCAGCAACGCCAGCGGCCCGGAAACCGCTGACCGACGGCTCTTCTCGGCGATCGCGCGCGCCAGCGTGAAGGCATCGCCCGCAATGGCTCCGGTCGCGTCCGGGCGGCCCGTCCGCGCGGCCCGGCGACCGGGCTCGGCTTCGATGTCCTCGGCCGTCGCAATCGCCGGACTGGTCTCGGTCGAAGGTCCCGGCTTCGCTCGCTCACACGCCTCCAGCGCGGTGAGGATCTCCGACCACGCCCACGCGAGCGGCGCACCCTCGATCTCGGGGCATACCCCGGTCACAGCGCTCCATCCCGCGGTCCCCAGCGCCGAGAGAACGGCGTCGGCCAGCACGCTCTTGCCGATTCCGGCCTCGCCCGCCACCCATGCCAGGCGCAGCCGCCCGCCCCGGGCCTCCTCGGCGATGCCCAGCAGCTCCGACAGCTCGGCGAGATAGCCGGTGGCGCAGTGGGATTCGAGAGCAGTACGCTCGATTGCCGACGCGCCGCCGATGACCGCCGCCGCACCCTGCGGTGGCGCGAGATCGGCCCTGCCGGTCGGTGGCCGGTCGCCGGCGGGATCCGATGTGCCCGTGCCGGAACCGATCTCGGGCTGTCGCGGACCGATGGACCCGGCGGCGGGCGTGAGCGTCGCGGAATGGTTGAGGATGGCTATTTCGAGTTGGCGCAGAGTCGGATTCGGGTCGACACCATATCTTCCGGAGAGGAATTCACGGGAGCGCCGGATTGTGGTGAGCGCCTCCAATTGCTGGCCCAGTTGATATTGCGCCAGCGCGAGCAGGCGCACTATTTCCTCGCGCCCCGGATGGTCTTCGAAGATCTGGCGGAGTTTGCGCACGACTTCACCGGCCCGGCCGAGTTCGAGTTCGGTGTGGGCGTTGAGTTCCACCGCGGTGAGATGGAGGTCGGTGAGCCGGTCGGCCTCGGCGGCGGCCCAGTCGGCGTCGGCGAAGGCCTCCAGGGCCGGTCCGTGCCAGAGCGCGAGGGCGGTCTCGAGCAGGGCATGGCGCTCGGCCGGGTCGGTGTGGATCTCGCGATTGCCGACAAGTTCCCGGTAGGTCCGCAGTTGTTGTTCGAAATGCCAGGCGTCGACGGCGTTCTCGGGAATCTCCAGCGCATATCCGGACAATTTGGACACGATGAAACGGGAGGGCGCGCGCCGGGCGCGCTGCGGCTCGAACAGCCGCCGCAGATTGTGGATGTGCACCTGCAGCACCGCGGCCGCCTTGGGCGGCGGATGTCCCGCCCACAGGTCGTCGATCAGGCGTTCAGTACTCACGACCTGGCCACGGGCCACGATGAGGCGACCCAGCACCGCGCGTTGCATGGGGGTGCCCAGGGCGATATCGCGGCCGTCGACGGACAGCTGCAGCGGGCCGAGAACTCTCAGCTCCGCGCCTGCCATCGGTATCCTCCTGCGACCGGAAGCGAACTGGTCGTTCGCCGCAAGAAGAGCACTATCCCGCAAAAACCTGAAGATGCCAAAAGGTTGCCGAATAGTTGTCGGATAGTTACGGACGGCCGCGTCCATGAAGAAGACCGTGTGGTACGCAACTTTGTTGCTAATGCTAACAGTTCGATTGCGTCACACAACCCGGCTGGAAGACGGCCGAAAGTCGAGGCGACGATACTTCTGACTGGAAGCAACCTGAGATAAGGGGATGGTTGGTGTGGTGAAGCGATTGGATTCTCCCCGGGGAATGGGTGAGGCCGGTACCGAACCTCAGGACACCGGCATGTACGTCGACCGCGACGGCGATATCTGGGAGAAGCAGGAAGACGGCTGGCGCCTGATTCTGCAGCGCGGCGTCGAGGTCGATCCCATGTCGCTGTGGGATTGGACCGAGGGGCACGTCCGCGATTACGCGCCCTTCATGCCCGTCGTCGCCGCGATGCGCTGAATCCCGGTCGTGACGCACTGAATCCGTCTCGGCTACCGCCTATTTCGGCACCAGCGCGCCGCTGAGGTGGTCGTAGGCCACCTGCGCGTGCAACCGCACCCCGGTGACCAGGGTGTCGTCGTCGGCGTAGAAGTGCGGATTGTGGTTCATGAACAGCCCGCGCCCGCCCGGGACCGGGAACGGCATTCCCGTCGCGGGATCGAGCTGCGCGTCCTGCACGCCCAGCGTCACGTACAGCCCGCCGTACTTGTTGACGAATTCCGAGACGTCGTCGTACCCGAGCGTCGGCGGGGTCGGCACCACCTTGTCGGCCCCGGCCACCCGCCGGAAGGTGGGCAGCGCGACGTCCATCCAGGCCTGCTCGTTGTGCACCGCGGGCACGTCCTGCAGGAATTCGACTGTGCCCGAACAGTTGTAGGCCTGTGCGGAGTTGACGGCGAGGGTCCGCAGCCGCTGCTGCACCTCGGCCATATCGCTCTCCACCGAGCAGCGGATGGTGCCCCACAGCGTCACGGTCTGGCCGATGATGTTGAACCGCCCGACATCCTCGACGTGCCCGATGCTCACGGTCACCGGATCGAAGGCGCTGACCTGCCGGTAGATCTGCCCGACCCCGGTGAGGATGGCGCCCGCGGCGGGCATCGGGTCGATGCCCATCCACGGCGTGGACCCGTGCACCTGCTGCCCGGTGAGGGTGATCTTGACCAAGCAGGACGCCCCGAACTGATTGCCGACCCGATATCCGATGTAGCCCTTGGGAAATGGCGTCACGTGGAAGCCGAAGGCCATGGTGGGCGCCGGATGGTCGAGGGCGCCCTCGGCGAGCATCTCGCTCGCGCCGCCCTTCTCCTCGACCGGCGGCCCCTCCTCGGCGGGCTGGAATACGAAAAGCACGGTGCCGGGCAGCTTTTCGCGTACCCCGGCGAGCACGGTGGCCGCGCCCATGAGCATCGAGGTGTGGCAGTCGTGCCCGCAGGCGTGCGAGACCGGGAACGGCCCGCCGGGATAATTCTGGTCCACCACGTGCGAGGCGAACGGCACCCCGCACAGGTCCGGCACAGGCAGCGCGTCGATGTCGGCGCGCAGCGCGATGATCCGCTCGCCGGGCTGCCCGCCGCGCAGCACGCCCACGACGCCGTGTCCGGCGATGCCGGTGCGAACCTCGTCCAGGCTCAACGATTTCAGGTGATCGGTGATCAGCGCCGCGGTCTCGACCTCGCGGTTGGAGAGCTCGGGATGCTGGTGCAGATGCTGCCGCCAGCGCACCACCTGCGGCGCGACCGCGGCGGCGCCGGCGTCGAGTTCGTCGTGGATCGTGCTCATCGAGACTCCGCTCTATCGGAACAAAGTCGTCACGGCACTTGCCGTCCGCGCCGAGGCTACTACTGTGGAACCCGAGTTCGCCATCCGTTAGCTGACGCGTCGGCAGGCTCGTTGTCGAAATGAAGCGTGCCGAGGCGTCATCCCGAGCCGCGAGGTGACCATGACGCAGGGTTGGCCCAGTTCGATGGGTTCTTTTGATTCCTTCGACGACATCTTCAACCGCTTCTTCGGATCCGGAATGTCCCGCCAGCCCCCGGTGCAGCGCATCGATCTGAGTCGTTTGCTGAGCGAGAGCGCCAAACAGGTCGTCGATGAGGCGCGCCAGGCCGCACACGACTGGGGCAGCACCGAGATCACCCCCGAGCACCTGCTCTACGCGGCCGCGAACGTCGAACCGGCCAAGAGCATCATCGCCGAAATCGGCCGGGACCCAGAGCAACTCCGCAAGCAGATGCGGACGGCCGCGGGCAGCGGCGTCGGGGCGCACGGCGGCGAGCACGCCCTGGCGTTGAGCCCGGCCGCCAAGCTGGCCCTGCGCAATTCGCAGCGCAGCGCGGCCGAGGCGGGGAGCAGCTACATCGGGCCCGAGCATCTGCTGCTCGGCATCGCGAGCCTGCCCGACAGCCCGGCCGCCCAGGCCCTCTCCGGCGCGAAGATGCCCGCGGCGACCCAGGCCGCCAAGGAACCCTCGGAGACGCCGACCCTCGACGAGTACGGCCGCGACCTCACCGCCGAAGCGCGCGCGGGCAAGGTGGATCCGGTGGTCGGGCGCGCCGAGGAGATCGAGCAGACCGTCGAGATCCTCTCCCGGCGGCGCAAGAACAATCCGGTGCTCATCGGTGATCCCGGCGTCGGCAAGACCGCCATCGTGGAGGGCCTGGCCCAGCGCATCGTCAACGGCGATGTCCCCGAGACGCTCGCCGACCGCCGCGTCATCGCCCTGGACGTGAGTTCCATGGTGGCGGGCAGCAAGTACCGCGGCGAATTCGAGGAGCGGCTCACCAAGGTGCTCGACGAAGTGCGCGCGCACTCCGACGAATTGGTGGTCTTCATCGATGAGCTGCACACCATCGTGGGCGCGGGCGGCGGTGGCGAGGGCTCGATGGACGCCGGCAATATGCTCAAGCCCGCGTTGGCCCGCGGTGAGCTGCACGCCATCGGCGCGACCACCATCGACGAGTACCGCAAGTACATCGAGAAGGACGCCGCGCTCGAGCGGCGCTTCCAGCCGGTCATGGTGTCGGAGCCGTCGGTGGCCGACACCATCGAGATCCTGCGCGGCCTCTCGGACGTGTACGAGGAACACCATCAGGTGCGCTATCTGGACGAGGCGCTGGTCGCGGCCGCCGAGCTGTCGGACCGGTACATAACCGACCGGTTCATGCCCGACAAGGCCATCGACCTGGTGGACCAGGCGGGCGCGCGGGTGCGGCTGCGCGAGCGCACCCCCGATCCGAAGGTGCGGGAGCTGGAAGACAAGCTGGCGCACCTGAATCGGGAGAAGGACGCCGCGGTCGCCGCGGAGGACTACGAGAAGGCCAACAAGATCAAGGCCGAGATCGCCAAAACCGAGAAGAAGACCGCCGACGAGGTGGACCGCACCTCGATCCCGACGGTCGAGATCACCGATATCGCCGAGGTGGTGTCGCGGCAGACCGGCATCCCGGTCGCCGACCTCACCACCGAGGAGCGGGCGAAACTGCTGAAGCTGGAACACGATCTGCATCAGCGGGTGGTCGGGCAGGAGGAGGCCATCGTCGCGGTCGCCGAGGCGGTGCGCCGGGCCCGCGCCGGGCTCAAGGATCCCAACCGGCCCGTCGGGTCGTTCCTGTTCCTGGGCCCCACCGGTGTCGGCAAGACCGAGCTGGCGAAGGCGTTGGCGGAGACCGTGTTCGGTGACGAGGACCGGCTCATCCGCTTCGATATGAGCGAGTTCCAGGAGAAGCACACGGTGGCGCGGCTGGTCGGCGCGCCGCCCGGATACGTGGGCTACGACGATGCCGCGCAGCTCACCGACAAGGTGCGCCGCCAGCCGTACTCGGTGATCCTGTTCGACGAGGTCGAGAAGGCGCACCCGGACGTGTTCAACGTCCTGCTGCAACTCCTCGACGACGGCCGCGTCACCGATTCCAAGGGCCGCACCGTCGATTTCAAGAACACCATCGTCATCCTCACCAGCAATATCGGCTCCGACCTCATCCTCTCGGCGAAAGACGGTGACCTGGAAGCGATCACACCGCAACTGGAGGAGCGCCTGCGCAAGCAGTTCCGCCCCGAATTCCTCAACCGCCTCGACGAGCAGATCATCTTCCACCGCCTCGACAAGTCCCAGCTCCGCAATATCGTCGGCCTGGTCCTCGACGGCACCCGCCGCCGCCTGCACGCCCAGGACATCGCCCTCGACGTCTCCGACAAGGCGATGGATTGGCTGGCGGACAACGGCTACCAACCCGAATTCGGCGCCCGCCCGCTCCGCCGCACCGTCCAGAAGCAACTCGACAACGCCCTGTCCAAGAAGCTGCTCGAGGGTTCACTGGCCCCCGGCGACACGGTCCGTATCGACGCCGACGACGACGGCCTCCAAATCGAAGCAATCCACCACACCGGCGGCAAGAAGACCGACGCCAAGATCACCGAGGAATCGATCGCCACCGTCGGCAAGGGCGGCAAGTCGAAGGCCGCCAACGGAAATGGCCACAGCAAGAACGGCCATGCCAAGACCGCCGGTAAGTCATCCTCGGCCAAGAGCTGAACCGAATTCCCGAGTGCCGCGCCGGAATCATTCCGGCGCGGCACTTTTCGTTCCGGTCACTGCTGGGCGGTTACGGTCATGCGGGCATAGCCGATCGTCTGACGGTTCAGAGCGAAGGCCGCGAGGGCGGGTGGGGTATTCGCGGGCAGGCCCAGCGTGGGGGTGCTCAAGGCCAGGACGGTGATCCAGTAGTGGTGGGTGCCGTCGCCGGTGGGTGGGCAGGGGCCGAGGTAGCCGGTGATGCCGAGGTCGTTGGTGCCGGAGATGGCGTTGGGAGCGGCGGCAAGGTCGGTTGACGTGGCGGGGATGTCCCAGGCCAGCCAGTGCCAGAAGCCGCTGCCGGTGGGGGCGTCGGGGTCGAACATGGTGACCGCGAAGCTTTTCGCGTCCGCGGGTGCGCCGGACCACTGCACCTTCGGGGCCTGGTTGCCGCCCTGGCAGCCGTTGGAGTTGGCCCACAGCGTTTGCGGCATGGCCTGTCCGTCCTTCAGATCCGGGCTGGAGACGTCGAACTTCTTGGCAGAATCCGGGATGCCCGACCGAACCGTCGGGGTGCCCGCCGACGTGGTCTTCGCGTGTTCGGAGTGGTCGGTGCTCGATCCGCAGGCCGTGGTGCCGACGGCCACGGCCGCCAGGACGCCGCAGGCGGCGGCGAGGGAGCGGGAAGTGCGGTTCACGTGGATATTCTCCCACCGCGTCCAAATCATGAAATGCAAATCCCGATATATGGGATGAATTCGGGCGCAGCCCGGCATGTCGGTCCGGGTGGGTCGTGCACCGTTTTTGAATTTGGGTTAATTTCTAGGCATGGATCATGATCGCGACGCCGCGCCGCTGCCCCTGGGCGACCTCGTCGCCGACGGGCCCTTCCCGCCGCATCACCCCGGCTGTTTCGGCTGCGGCCCCGCGAACCCGGCCTCCCCGGGCATCGCCTTCGAACGCCGCGGCGACACGGTCGTGGGCACCTTCACCATGGACGAGCGCCACCAGGGCGCACCGGGCGTCGCCCACGGCGGCATTGTCGCCGCCGCCTTGGACGACGCGTGCGGCGCGATCCTGGTCCCCCTGCGCCAGCCCGCCGTCACGGTCAAGCTCGACGTCGACTTCCACGCCCCCGCCCGCCTGTTCCGCGACTACGTGGTGACCGCGGTGCTCGCCGCCCGCGAGGGCCGCAAACTCTTCATCGACACCACGCTGACCGGTGGCGACACCGTGATCGCCACCGGCCGAGCGATTTTCGTGACCGTCGCCAGTGAGCACTTCTTCAGCCTCGGCGCGGAACCCGGCGACCTGGCCAGCCTCGGCGTCTAACGCAACCGGCGGATATCCCCGCGCACCCGATAGAACCCGCCACGCGCCGACTCGGTCACCGCGTCGACCACATACCGCGCCCCGACCTCGCGAATCTCGCGGGGGAACTGCACATTCCAGCCCCGCTGGTACCCGGCCGACACCACGTGCACGCGCAGGTGCGCGCCTTCCTGGACACACTCCACCACGATCCCGTCCCCGGCATCCGCGGTGATTTCCACTGTGGCGCTGGGCGTTACGGCCGAGATCTCGGGAGCCTTCACCGAAAGCGTCTGCGGCAGCACGCCCTGCTCGGCATTCCCGATGGCGGGCTGACTGACATCGAGGCAGGCCAGGGTGCCATTCGTGGTGACGAGATACAGCTTCTCGTCGTGGTACTGCATGCTGTACGCCGAACCGCAGCCGGTGGCCAGCTTCCACAGCCGAGTGCCCGCCGAATCGAAGCAGTACACCGACGAGTGATTGTCACCCGCGAACACGTAGCGGCCGTCCGGTGAAGTGGCACAGGAGAATACGGCCGCATCGCACTGATAGGTCCGCTCGGAGCGTCCGTCCTTGGCCACCATGCGCACCTGCCGGTGGACGGTGCCCGCGTAGACCGCGTCGGCCTCCTGCCAGCCGAACAGCACCGCGCCGCCCGTGCCGACATCCCACTTCTGCGCGCCGGTGTTCAGGTCGTAGGTGGTGACGCCGTTCGAATGCCCGTGGTACACACCGTCGTTGTCGATGCGCACCATCCACCCGGAGCCGCCGCTGGAGCGCCGCGTCCACAGCGACTCCTCCTCGTGGTCGATGACGGTCAGCCCGCCCTCCCGGTCGGAGACGCCGAGGATGCCGTCGTGGATGTCGAGCCAGTAGATATCGACATTGGCGGCGATATCGTAGGCCGCCCGCGGCACCTTCCCGGTCAGGTCGTAGACCCGGCCGTCATCGCAACCCGCGTAGATCCAGAAGTCATCGGCGACAATGCATTTCACGGCGTCCGGCAGCCGGAACCGCCCGGTCACCTCACCGCCGGGCGTCAGCGTGAAGACGTCGCCGTTCTCGTTGCCGACCCAGCAGCGCTCCTCGTCGACGAAGATCCCGAAGGCCGCCGCCCCGGAATCGAAGGTCCACAGCACCGGCGCCTTCTTGGCCGTCGACCGCTGGCTGACGATGGCCCGCCGCGTGACCGGCCGTTTCCCGCGTGCCCCCATCACCGCGGGCGCGTACCCCTTGCGCATCTTCTCGCCGACCTTCTTGGCCGCCGCCGCGCGCGCTTTCTCCACTGTCGCAAACGAACTCACCTGCCGCTGCCCGGCGTCCCCGATGCGTCCGTACCGGATGGTCACCTGGGTCCCCGTCACGATGACCTCGTAGAACTTGTGTGCCGAACCAGTGTCCTGGGACAGCTCCAGGTAAGTGATTTCCCCGCCGCTCATGCCGTACTCCGTGCTTCGCGCTCAACTCGATGTGCCGCGAAAATTAACAAGGCCCACCGACATTCGGCGTTCTGCCGAGGTCGGTGGGCCTTGAGGAGCGCTGGGGGCTAGAAGTACCACTGGGCCACGAGGCCCGCGAGCGCGCCGCCGACGAGGGGGCCGAGGACCGGCACCCAGGCGTAGGACCAGTCGGCGTTCTTCTCGGTGGAGGAGATCGGGTCGCCGGGGCTCTCCTCGATGACCCGCTGGGCGGCGCCACCGGCGGTCACGTCGGCCGGAATCCGTTCCGGCAGCACATTGGCCGCGCGGCGGGTGGGCAGCAGGGTGTAGGCGATGCGCGGGCCGAGGTCGCGGGCCGGGTTGATGGCGTAGCCGGTCGGGCCGCCCAGCGACGCGCCGATGCCGACCACCAGCAGCGCCGCGGCCAGCGGACCCAGGCCGCTGGGGGTCTTGCCGAAGGCGAGGATCACGAAGACCAGCACGAAGGTGGCGATGACCTCGGTGAGGAAGTTCCAGGTGTAGGAGCGGATGGCCGGGCCGGTGGAGAACACGCCCAGCTTCTTGCCTTCGTCGGGCTCTTCGTCGAAGTGCTTCTTGTAGACCACGTAGGCCGCGCACGCGCCGAGGAACGCACCGACCAGCTGACCCGCCAGGTAGGCAACGGTATTGGTGAAATTCACCTCGATACCGGGCGCGTATTCCTTCGCGCCGGAGAACAGATTGCCGATGGTGACAGCGGGATTCAGATGGCCGCCGGTCTTGTAGGCGACATACACGCCGCCGAAAACGCCGAGACCCCAACCGAAGGTAATGAGCAGCCAGCCCCCGTCGAAGCCTTTCGACTTGGCCAGCACCACATTGGCAACTACACCCGCGCCCAGGAGTATCAGTACTCCCGTACCTAGCGCCTCACTGACAAAGATAGAGCTGAAGCCCATTGATTCGCCTTCCGTTCGGCGTCCGATGCCACTCTGAACCAGACTCTACGGTCTTTCGCTCAGCAAACCTTTAGAAACACGCTAGAGGTTAGGGGACGCTGAACACAAGTTCCGGAAACAATTCCGGTGCAACAGAATTCAGCTCTCGAGATACGGCTGTAGCGCCGCGCGAAATTTCTCGTGCGGCGCTACAGCGCGTTATTCAGATTCAGGCGGTGGCGACCAGGCGGGCCGCATTGGCCGCCTCGTCATCCTTCTCCTCGTTCGCGGCCAGCTCGGCGTGCACGCGGTCGAAGTACCGGTTGATCTCGTTGTTGGTGCGCTCGTCGGTCCAGCCCAGGTGCGGGGCGATGAGACGGGCGATCTCCGGGGCCGCCTTCAGGCCGCGGTCGGGCACCTCGATGGAGATGCGGGTGCGGCGGGTGAGCAGGTCGTCCAGGTGCAGCGCGCCCTCGTGGGTGGCGGCGTAGACGGCCTCGGCCCCGATGTAGTCCTCGGCGCCCGGAATCGGCTGGCGCAGTTCGGGAACCGCGGCCACCAGGTCGAAGATCTCCTCCGACAGCGAGCCGTAGCGGCCCAGCAGGTGCTCCACGGTGTCGACCGGCAGCTCGGCCCGCGCGGCCACATCGGCGATGGACTCCAGCATGTCCTGGTAGCCGACCGCGCCCAGGATGGGCAGGTTGGCGGTCACCGACGGCGCGACATCGCTGCCCAGGCGCTCGGCGGCGGCGTCCACCACGTCGGCGGCCATCACCCGGTAGGTGGTGTACTTGCCGCCCGCGATGACGAACAGGCCCGGGGCCGGCTCGGCCACCGCGTGCTCGCGCGAGAGCTTGGAGGTCTCCTTGGACGCGCCGGTCATCAGCGGCCGCAGGCCCGCGTAGGTGCCGACGATGTCAGCGCGGGTGAGCGGTTCGCGCAGCAGCGAATTGACGTGGTCGAGGATGTACTGCACATCCCCGGCGGTGGCGGTCGGGTGATCCTTGTCCAGCGACCAGTCGGTATCGGTGGTGCCGATGATCCAGTGCTCGGCCCACGGAATCACGAACAGCACGGACTTCTCGGTCTTCATGGCGATGCCGGTGCCCATGTCCAGCTTCTCCCGCGGCACCATGATGTGCACGCCCTTGGACATGCGCACGTGGAACGGGAAGTCGACGCCGGTCATCTTGATCATGTCGTCGGTCCACACGCCGGTCGCCGAGATCACGGTCTTGGCCCGGATGCTGTGCTCCAGACCGGTTTCCAGATCCATGACCTTCGCGCCGACGACCTTCTGGCCGTCACGCAGCAGGCCGGTGACCTTGGTGCGGGTCAGCACGGTGGCGCCGTGCTGGGCCGCGGTGCGGGCGATCATCATGGTGTGGCGGGCGTCGTCGACCTGGGCGTCGTAGTAGCGGATGGCGCCGGTCATGGCGTCTTCCTTGAGCGCCGGGGCCAATTCCAGTGCCTTGGAACGGCTCAGGTGCCGGTGCATCGGAACCGAGCGCGCGCCGCCCATGGTGTCGTAGAGGGCGATGCCCGCACCGATGTAGAAGCGCTCGTAGTGCTTCTGCAGCGGGAACAGGAACGAGACCGGGTGCACCAGGTGCGGGGCCAGCTTGTTCAGCAGCAGCCCGCGCTCCTTCAAAGCCTCACGCACCAGCGCGAAGTCGTACTGCTCCAGGTAGCGCAGGCCACCGTGGATGAGCTTGGAGGAGCGGCTCGAGGTGCCGGCGGCGAAGTCACGCGCCTCGACCAGGGTGACGGACAGGCCGCGCGAGGCGGCGTCCAGGGCGGCACCCGCTCCGGTCACTCCACCACCGATCACGAGCACGTCGATTTCGGTGTCGCCGAGCGAATCAATCGCCCTGGCGCGGTAGGCGGGATCCAATTGTGCGGACACGAGACAACTCCTTGTTATCGGTGATGAAGTCTGTTGGGGCTCAGCGCTTCTGGTCGTCGTCATCGTCGAGATCGACCCAGTCGAGGGTGCGCGAGACCGCCTTGAGCCAGCGCGCGTAACCCTTCTGGCGCGCTTCCTCGGTCATATTGGGCTGCCAGTTCTTGTCCTCGTGCCAGTTGGCGACGAGTTCGTCGGTGTTGCGCCAGAATCCGACGGCCAGGCCCGCGGCATAGGCGGCGCCGAGGGCGGTGGTCTCCGCGACCACGGGCCGCGAGACCGGAACGCCGAGGAAGTCGGACTGGATCTGCATGGCCAGCTCATTGGCGGTGACGCCGCCGTCGACGCGCAGGGTGTCGAGCTTCACGCCCGAGTCCTGCTGCATGGCCTCGACCACGTCGCGGGTCTGATAGGCGATGGATTCCAGTGTGGCCCTGGCGATATGGGCGTTGTTGCTGTAGCGCGAAAGGCCCACGATCGCGCCGCGGGCATCCGCGCGCCAGTAGGGGGCGAACAGGCCGGAGAAGGCGGGCACGAAGTAGACGCCGCCGTTGTCGTGGACCTGACGGGCAAGGGCCTCGACCCGTTCCGCGCCGGAGATGATGCCGAGCTGATCGCGCAGCCACTGCACGGCCGACCCGGTGACGGCGATGGAACCCTCCAGCGCGTACACCGGCTTGTCGTCGCCGAACTGGTAGGCGACGGTGGTCAGCAGGCCGTGCTTGGAGTGCACGATCTCGGTACCGGTATTGAGCATCAGGAAGTTACCGGTGCCGTAGGTGTTCTTGGCCTCGCCCGGGCGGAAGCAGACCTGGCCGACGGTGGCGGCCTGCTGGTCGCCGAGCACACCGGCGATCTTCACCTCGGCCTTGAACGGGCCGTCGGGGTAGGTGGTGCCGAAACCCTCCGGATTCGAGGACGGCGCGATGCGCGGCAGCATGGCCCGCGGCACCCCGAACAGGGCGAGCAGCTCGTCGTCCCAGTCCAGGGTCTCGAGGTTCATCAGCATGGTGCGCGAGGCGTTGGTCGGATCGGTGATGTGCACGCCGCTGTGGACACCGCCGGTGAGATTCCAGATCAGCCAGGTGTCGGGGGTGCCGAAGAGGGCGTCGCCGTTCTCGGCGTCCTCCCGGACGCCGGGGACATTGTCGAGGATCCACTTGAGCTTGCCGCCGGAGAAGTACGGCGCGGGCGGCAGACCGGCCTTGTCGCGAATCAGATCGCCCTTGCCGGCCTTCTCGATATCGGCGACGATGCGATCGGTGCGGGTGTCCTGCCAGACGATGGCGTTGTAGTAGGGGACTCCGGTGCGGCGGTCCCACACGATGGTGGTCTCACGCTGATTGGTGACGCCGACCGCGGCCAGATCGGCGGCGGTGAGGCGGGCGCCGGCGAGGGCGCTCTTGATGACGGTGCGGGTGCGTTCCCAGATCTCTGCCGGATTGTGCTCCACCCACCCGGCCTGCGGGAGAATCTGCTCGTGCTCGAGCTGATGGCGGGCAACTACATTGCCGCCGTGGTCGAACACCATGAATCGCGTGGAGGTCGTGCCTTGATCGATGGCTCCGACATACTGCGTCATCGCGGTCCTCTCCGGAAACTCGACGTTGAGTTCTTTTTGCCCAGGTGGGCGCGGGTAAGACCGGCCCGACGTCCACGCTACGAAGTGGAACGTCATCCGCACAGACGACGCGTTCGACAATGCCGAACGGTTTGCTGATAGGTTTCTGAGCATGCCGGGTCCGATTCAGTCGATCGAGCGCGCGGCGGCCATTCTGCGGCTGCTCGCGCGCGGATCCGGGCGCATGGGGGTGGGGGAGATCGCCGCGGCGCTGGGACTGGCCAAGCCGACCGCGCACGGGATCCTGCGGACGCTGCAAGGTGTGGGGTTCGTGGATCAGGACGCGGTGAGCGGCAAGTACCAGTTGAGTCCGGCGCTGCAGGATCTCGGGGCGGGGCATCTGGACGCCAATGAACTGCGGTCCCGGGCCATCAACCGGGCCGACGCGCTGGCCGCGCGGAGCGGGGAATCGGTGCGGATCGCCGCGCCGGTGGACGGGGGAGTGGTGGTCGTCCATCACGTCTTCCGGCCCGACAACACCGAGCAGGAATTGGCGGTGGGTGAGGAATTGCCGCCGCACGCAACGGCTTTGGGCAAGGTGCTGCTGGCCTACGACGGTGAGCTGGCCGATACCGTGCGCGAGGGCGGGCTGCCCGCGCTGACCCATCGCACCATCACCGATCCGGTCGCGTTGCGGCGGGCCATTTCCGAGGTCCGGCGCACCGGGTGGGCGGGGGAAATCGGCGAATACCGCTCCGGGGAGGCGAGCGTCGCCGCGCCGATCCGGTCGCGGGGTGGTTTGGTGGTGGGTGCCATCGGTATCACCGGGCCGGTCGATCGACTGTGCGACGGGCAGTTGCGTTTCCGGCCCGCGCCGATCGGTCAGGTCCGCGACGCGGCGGCCGCGGTTTCACGCGATCTCGGAGGTTCCCAGTGAGTCAGAAATATGTGCTCGCCATCGATCAGGGCACCACCTCCACCCGGGCCATCCTGTTCGATCAGCGGGCGCGGCTGACCGGGGTGGCGCAGCGCGAGCACAAGCAGCACTATCCGCGGCCGGGCTGGATGGAGCAGGACGCGCTGGAGATCTGGCGCAATGTGGAGCGCATCGTGCCTGCGGCACTGCGGGATTCGGGTATCACGCTGGATCAGGTGGCGGCCGTCGGGATCGCGAATCAGCGGGAGACCACCGTGGTGTGGGACGCGCGCACCGGGACGCCGATCGGGCGGGCCATCGTGTGGCAGGACGTGCGCACCGAGGAGCTCGTCGAGCGGATGCGGGAATCCGATGGGGCGGAACGGATTCGGGAGCTGTGCGGTCTGCCGCTGGCGACCTACTTCGCCGCGCCGCGGCTGCGCTGGCTGCTGGATCGCACACCAGGACTGCGCGAGCGGGCCGAACGCGGTGAGGTGCTGTTCGGCACCATGGAGACCTGGCTCATCTGGAATCTCACCGGCGGAGCCGATCACGGGGTGCACGTCACCGATGTGACCAATGCGGGGCGCACACTGTTGATGAACTTGTCCACCCTGGAATGGGACGATGAACTGTTGCGGTTCTTCGACATTCCCAGGGCCATGCTCCCGCGCATCCAGCCCTCGACCGGTGAATTCGGCACCGCGCGAAGGGTATTGCCGGGCGTGCGGATCGCCGCGGCGCTGGGCGATCAGCATGCGGCGCTGTTCGGACAGACCTGTTTCGCGCCCGGTGAGACCGAATGCACCTATGGCACAGGCGGATTCCTGCTCATGAACACGGGGCGGGAGCTGGTGCGCTCCAAGCACGGGCTGCTGACCACCATTGGCTATCAGATCGGCCCGGAACCGGTGTATGCGCTGGAGGGGCCGATCGCGGTGACGGGCTCACTGGTGCAATGGCTTCGGGACAATATCGGCCTGATCGCCAGCGCGCCCGAGATCGAAACCCTCGCGGGCACGGTGCGGGACAATGGTGGCTGCTACCTCGTACCGGCCTTCTCCGGCCTGTACGCACCGCACTGGCGCAGCGACGCGCGCGGACTGCTGATCGGCCTCACCTCGTATATCACCAAGGGGCACATCGCCCGTGCGGTGCTCGAGGCCACGGCCTGGCAGACGCGCGATGTCGTGGAGGCCATGAACGCGGACTCCGGGCTGAGCGCCGAGGCGCTGCGGGTGGCCGGTGGTATGACCTCCGACAACCTGCTTATGCAGATCATTGCCGATGTCCTCGACATACCGGTCATGCGTCCCATCGTGGCCGAGACGGTCTCGCTCGGCGCGGCCTATGCGGCAGGCCTGGCGGTCGGTTATTGGCCGGATCTCGAGGGGCTGCGCCACAATTGGCGCGTCGCGGCGCAGTGGTTGCCACGCATGGATCCGGCGCTGCGCGCTGAGGAATACGACAACTGGAAGAGGGCCGTGGAGCTTACCTTTGGTTGGCTGCGGCCTGGGAAGTCTTTGACCTAACGTGGCAGATATGCGGCTTTTTGTTGGTTGCGCGATGTGGACACACCCCGAATGGCAGGAGAAGCCGCTACCCCCGGCCGAACGGCTGCGCAACTACGCCTCCTGGTGCAACGCGGTCGAGGGCAACACCACCTTCTACGCCACCCCGCAGCGCCGCACCGTCGAATCCTGGGCCCGCCAAACCGATCCCGACTTCCGGTTCGTGATGAAGCTGCCCCGCGCCATCACCCACGACCGCCGCCTCACCGGCGTCGACGACGAGATGACCCACTTCCTCGACGCCATCGAACCTCTCGGCCGCCGCCTGCACGCGCTCTGGGTGCAGCTGCCCGCGTCCTTCACCAACCTGCCCGCCCTGGCCCATCTGCTCGACGGCCTGCCCGCCCACTACCGCTGCGCGGTGGAGGTCCGCCACCCGGTCTTCTTCGAAAACCCCCGCGCCACAGCCCAACTCGAACAGGTCCTGGAGGCCGCGGGCGCGGAGTGGATCCCCTTCGACACCACGGTTCTCTTCGAGCGACCGGCGTCCAGCCCCGCCGAATACGAGGCCCGCACCAAGAAACCCAACAACCCCCGCCGCACCCGCGCCCTCACCGAATTCCCCATGGTCCGCTACCACGGCCGCGACGACCTCGCCGCCACCGTCGCGGGCTGGCAGCCCTGGATCGACACCACCGTCGCCTGGCTCCGGGAAGGCCGCTCCCCGACGATCTTCATCCACACCCCCGACAACGCCTCCTCCCGAGACCTGGCCCGCCGCTTCCACGCGGAGGTCCGCGAGCGCCTCCCGGATCTCGAGCCACTCCCGGATCCCCTCCCCACGGACCCGATGACGCTGTTCTAGCTCGGTGGCGAATACTTCGGCCGGGACCGAAGAGTCGCGGCGCAACACTGGTCGTATGGAACCGATGCGAGATGGCGATGTGGATATCTCCGGGACCGCACGGCTGCTGGCCGATCCCGCCCGGGCACGGATGCTCACCGTTCTGACCGACGGGCGTGCGCAACCGGCGGGCGAGCTGGCCCGCGCGGCGGGCGTCACCGCGGCGACGGCCAGTGAGCACCTGGGCAAACTGGTCGATCAGGGCTGGCTGGCCGTCGAACGAGTCGGGCGGCACCGCTACTACCGCATCGCCCTGCCGGAGGTGGTCCAGATCATCGAGTCGCTGGCCCTGATCTCGCCCATCGAACCGGTGAAGTCGCTGCGCGGCGCCCGCGCCAATCGCGACCTGAAGATCGCCCGCACCTGCTACGACCATCTGGCCGGAGCCGTCGGCGTCGCCGTGTTCGACGCGCTGCACGAGGACGCCACCCTGACCGTCATCCGCGGCCATTGGACAGCGGCCGACCACCCCCACCCCCTCCTCGACGAATTGGGCATCACCCCATCGGATTTGCGCCGGTTCGGCCGCAGACCGCCCGTCCGGACGTGCCTGGACTGGTCCGAACGCCGCTACCACCTGGCCGGCGGCCTCGGCGCGCTCATCCTCCGCCGCATGCTCGACCACCACTGGTGCGAACCCGGAAACACCGCCCGCGCAGTGACATTCACCCGATCGGGCTGGGCAGCACTGCGCCGAACGGCCGGTATCGACCGCGCCGCGATCACCGACCGGATCACCGGATCGGCCGCCGCCCCGGCAGCTCCGGTCCAGGGCAGAGCGGGCGCGTGATCCGCGATGGTAGGACGCCCCCGCGCCCACGGTTGGGCTCGGGCGCAAGTGGCTCGAACCCCGGATCGCTCGGCACGGGACGCGCCGAGCCCGGCGAGTGATTCCACGGCCGTGTCAGGGCTGCCACCAGCCCGCCCGGCGCGCGAAGGGAACCGATACGCCCGCTGCAGCACATCACACGGCGCACCTGATCCGCCGGGTAGCGGTTCCACTGCCAAGAGGCGATGGAAGCGGTGATTCTCGTGCGACAGATGCGGGGGAGTCCGGCCGCGCCTGGCAACGGACCTGGCGAATCGGTTGGACCGGCCGCTGCGGGCGCCGATGGATTGCCTCGCCACTGGAACTTGCGTGGGCTCGGATTCGGCGGCAGTGCCGGAATGTCCGGTTGGGGCGTGGTTCTGGCGTGGGGTTCGCATGGTTCGGGTCGGGCCGAAGGGTTTCCGAGCCAGTGTGGAGGTATGACACGGACTTTGGAATCGGCTCGGACGGAGCGCGGTGGGGTCGCGCTGGCGGCGATCTCCGCGGGGTTCGCGCTGGTCATACTCGACACCACGATCGTGACGGTCGCGCTGGATCGGATGGCGGTTGGGCTGCACACCACGGTGACCGGGCTGGAGTGGGTGGTCGACGGATACACGGTGACGGTCGCGGCGCTGCTAATGCTGGGTGGCGGGTTGGCTGATCGGTTCGGGGCGCGGCGGTCGTTCCAGGCGGGTCTGGCGTTCTTCGGCTTCGCATCGCTGGCCTGTGCCGCGGCGCCGGGGGTCGGCGTGCTGGTTGCCGCCCGGGTGGTACAGGGAATCGGTGCGGCACTGTTGATTCCGTCCTCGCTAGCCCTGATCCGATTCACCTATTCCGATGCGGCGGATCGGGCCCGGGCCACCGGTATCTGGGGTGCGATCGGCTCGACGGCCGCCAGTTGCGGACCGGTGCTGGGTGGCGTGTTGTCCGAACACCTCGGCTGGCCAGCGATTTTCGCTGTCAACGCGCCCATCTGCGCCGTGACCGCGGTGCTGTTGCATCGCACTGTTCCATCTACTCCCGGTGCGCCACGGCAGATTCCGGTACCGGGGCACGTGGCAGCCGTCATCGCCATGACCGGCGTGACCGCGACCGCGATCCTGGTCGGTGCCCGGCCCGTGTCCCCGGCCTGGACGGCCGTCGCCGCGGTGGCGGCGGTCGCGGGTGTCGTGCTCGGCCTGGTCGCGGCTCGCGCCGGAAAGGGACTGCTGCCCAATGATCTTCGCGGTTCGCGTGCGTTCACCACCGGCGCGCTGATCGGGCTGGCGCAGAATCTCGGCTTCTACGGCCAGCTCTTCGCGGTCAGCCTCTACTTGCAACGGCACCTTCACTATTCGCCCACCGCAGCCGGTTTCGCGTTGCTTCCGGAGGCGGCGGTCGGCATTCTGGCCTCAGCGCTGGGTGGCCGGCAGGCCGCCCAGCGCGGCCCTCGCCCGGTCATCGTCACGGGCCTTACCATTGGCGCGATCGGCTTGCTCGGCCTGGCGTGGACCGGCCCGCACACGCCCTACGGCCTGCTCGCGATCCCATTGCTGCTCACCGGTTTCGGGATGGCCTACACCATGCCCGCAGCCACCCACGTCACCGTCTCGGCGGCCGGTCCGGACAGCGCGGGCCTGGCCGGGGCTGCCTTCAACGCGGCCCGTCAACTGGGCTCGGCCCTGGGTGTGGCCGTCGCGGGTTCCCTGCTGGTGCTGGCTCGCGATTCGCTCGCCCCGCCCCTGCTCACCGCCGCCGCGGTCTTCCTGGCAGCCGCCTGCCTGGCCCGGGCATCCCTCCGCCCCCACCCATAATGCCGAGTGGCACACGGCTGAGGGGGTTTGTCTGGATTCCCCTCGGCCATGTGCCACTCGATGTTTCAGCCGATGAGGACCGGCGGCTGCTGGGCGCGGGCGGCCTCGCGGGCGAGGGCGCGGTCGCGCTGCTCCTCGAAACGCACCACGTCGCCGCGCAGCTTGTCGAGGAACTCACCGAGTTCGTTGCGGCGGCGGTCGCCGAACGCGCCGAAGTCGGTGCGGTCGAAGATGTTCCACTTCTTGAGGTTCGGCAGCAGCACCTCCTCCAGGTGCTGGCGCAGATCGTAGATGCCGTGCTTGGCCATGAGCACGCCGTTGCGGCGGAAGTTGGGCATGCCCATGCCGGGCATCTGGAAGGCCATGATGATGTTGGTGATGGCGTCGATGGCCTGGTCCGGCGAGAGGTCCAGGGCCGCACCGCAGATATTGCGGTAGAAGATCATGTGCAGGTTCTCGTCGGCCGCGATGCGCTGCAGCATGCGGTCGGCCACGGGGTCGTCGCACACCTTGCCGGTATTGCGATGCGAGACGCGCGTGGCCAATTCCTGAAAAGTTACATAAGCGACGGAATGCATGAATCCGGCATCGGCGTGCACATGCGAGGCATCGGAATACTTTCGGATCAGATGCGCGGGGTTGTAGCCGTTGGTCATGTGGATCATGCGCGCCTGTTCCAGCGCCACCGGATCCACGCCGCGCGTCACCACCAGATAGTCGCGCATGACGATGCCGTGCCGGTTCTCCTCGGCCGTCCAGCGGCCCACCCAGGTGCCCCAGGCACCGTCCTGAGAGAAGTTCTCGGCGATTTCCCGGTGGTAGCTGGGCAGATTGTCCTCGGTGAGCAGATTGGTGATCATGGCCGCCTTGGCGACCTCGCTGAGTCGGGACTGTTCCGGTTCCCAGTCCACCCCGTCCATAGCTGCGAAGTTGCGCCCCAGATCCCATGGCACGTAGTCGTGTGGGTTCCAGGGCTTGGCCATCGATAGATGGCGGTTCACGTTCTGCTCGGCAATCGGTTCCAACTCGATGAGCAGCTCCAACTGCGTGAGACTCCTGGCCACGATTGTGTGCCCTCCCTCGAAATCGCTCGGCCCTGCGGGAATGATGCTGGAGAGAACAGTGGAGATCCGGCGATCGCCGCCATGGCGGAAGCGGCCCCTGGGATTGAAAAGGGATGCCCGCGTGTCGCTTAATGGGACTGGTCGGCTTAGCCTCGGATAATCTAGCCCAGTTCGCCGAAGATTGGCTTCATACCCCGCCGATGTGTGCCTGGCCGGGTGCTCTCGTTAGTCGCATACCAGTCCTTGACAGTCCACGCGGATCCAAATCTGGTTCGCCGGAGCATTGCTACGGAGAGTGAACATGCAGACACCCAACCGCCGAAACTTCCCGAATGTCGTGGTTACCTCACTCGCGGCAACCACCTCGATCGCCGGTGATGTCGACTCCACCTGGAAGGGACTACTCAACGGGGAGAGCGGGATCGACGTGCTCGAGGACAGCTTCCTCGACGACTTCGGGCTGCCCGTGCGCATCGGCGGCCACCTCAAGGTGTCGCCGACCGATCAGCTCACCAAGCCCGAGGCCCGCCGCCTGTCCTATGTCGAGCAGATGGCGCTGGTGCTGGGTCGCGAGGTGTGGGCCAATGCGGGCAGCCCCGAGGTGGACAAGGACCGGCTCGGCATCTCCATTGGAACCGGACTGGGCGGTGCGGAAGTCCTGATGTCCGCGCGCGACAAACTGGTCAATGGCGGCTACCGCAAGGTGCCGCCGATGGCCGTGCAGGCCATCATGCCCAATGGCGCGGCGGCCTGCGTGAGTGTGGAACTGGGCGCGAGGGCCGGTGTGTCGACGCCTGTTTCGGCCTGTTCGTCCGGTGCGGAGGCGATCGCCAATGCCTGGCGCATGGTCGTCATGGGCGATGCCGACATGGTGGTCACCGGTGGCGTGGAGGGTTCCATCCAGGCGCTGCCGATCGCCGGCTTCTCCATGATGCGCGCCATGAGCACCCGCAACCACGACCCCAAGGGCGCCTCCCGCCCGTTCGACATGGACCGCGACGGCTTCGTGTTCGGTGAGGCCGGGGCGCTCATGGTCATCGAGACCGAGGAGCACGCCAAGGCGCGCGGCGCCAAGATCCACGCGCGGATCATGGGCGCGGGCATCACCTCCGACGGTTTCCACCTGGTCGCCCCCGATCCGGAGGGCACCGGCGCGGCGCGGGCCATGACCCGCGCCATGGAGTACGCCGGATTGTCCAAATCCGATGTCACACATATCAATGCGCACGCCACCGCCACGCCGATCGGCGACACCGCGGAGGCGAACGCCATCAAGCAAGCCGTCGGCAACCATGCCGCGGTGTACGCGCCGAAGTCCGCCCTCGGACATTCCATCGGCGCGGTCGGCGCGCTGGAGTCGGTCCTGACCGTGCTCAGCGTGCGGGACGGAATCATCCCGCCCACACTGAATTTGGAGAACCAGGACCCGGAGATCGACCTCGACGTGGTACATGGCCAGGCCCGACCCGGCCAGTACGACTACGCCCTGAACGACTCCTTCGGCTTCGGCGGGCACAACGTGGCCATCGCCTTCGGCCGCTACTGACACCCATCAGGGCCTGTGCGGATACCGCATTCGGCCCGTAACGAGTGACGCGGGAATGCGGCACCTGCTAGAGTTCCCCAGCCCCCAGCTACATTCGGGCTTTCGGTGTCGATCTTTGTTCGGTGTCACTACACAGTCCTCGACTGTGAGTTGAAAAAGGATAGGGAATGATCGGCGGAACCTTCGAAGACGTTCTGGACGAGCGCGGCAACATCAAACTCCCCGAGAACCAGACCATGGTCGACCTGGTCGACCGGCACGCCGAGGTCAACGGGGACGAGCTCGCATACCGCTATATCGACTATTCGCGCGAACGCGACGGCGAGTACCACGACATCACGTGGAACCGCTTCGGCGTTCGGCTGCGTGCGGTGGCGGCCCGGCTGCAGCAGGTGACGCAGCCCGGTGACCGCGTGGCCATCCTGGCGCCGCAGGGACTCGACTACATCGTGGCCATGTACGCCGCGGTGTACGCGGGCAATATCGCGGTGCCCCTGTTCGATCCGGACGAGCAGGGCCACACCGACCGGTTGCACGCGGTGCTCGAGGACTGCGGCCCCTCGGCCATTCTGACCGTCGGCTCGGCCGCGGCCGGGGTGCGCGAGATCTTCAAACACCTGCCCGCACCGCAGCGGCCGCGCATCATCGCGGTCGAGGCGATTCCGGACAATGTGGGCGAGAGCTGGGTCCGGCCCAAGATCGAGATGGACGATGTGGCCTACCTGCAGTACACCTCGGGTTCCACCCGGACGCCCGCCGGTGTCGAGATCACGCACCGGGCGGTCGGTACCAACCTGCTGCAGATGATCGATGCCATCGGCATCACCGAGAAGGCCCGCGGCGTCACCTGGCTGCCGCTGTTCCACGACATGGGCCTGCTCACGGTCATCCTGCCGACCATCGGCGGCAAGTACATCACCATCATGTCGCCCAGCTCCTTCGTGCGCCGGCCCTACCGCTGGATCAAGGAACTGGCCGCCCAGGAGGACGGCGCCGAGATCTTCGCCGCCGCACCGAATTTCGCCTACGAGCACGCGGCGGCGCGCGGATTGCCCAAGCCCGGTGAGGAATTGGACCTGTCCAATGTCATCGGCCTGATCAATGGCAGCGAGCCGGTGTCGGTGACTTCGATGAAGAAGTTCAACGACGCCTTCGCCCCGTACGGCCTGCCCAAGACCGCCATCAAGCCCTGCTACGGCATGGCCGAGGCGACGCTGTTCGTCTCCGCGACCAAGCGCGAGGACGAGGCCCGCACCGTCTGGGTGGACCGCGATCGCCTCAATGCCGGGCGCATGGTGACCGTCGACGAACACGCGGAAAACGCTGTGGCCCAGGTGTCCTGCGGCTATGTGGCGCTGTCGCAGTGGGCGGTGATCGTGGATCCGGAGACCGGCGCGGAGAAGCCGGAGGGCGAGGTCGGCGAGATCTGGTTGCACGGGGCGAATATCGGCCGCGGGTACTGGGGCCGTCCGGAGGAGACCGAGGCGACCTTCCACGCCAAGCTCACCTCCCGGCAGCCCGAGAGCCGCGCGGAAGGCACCGAGCCCGACGCGAATTGGATGCGCACCGGCGATTTCGGCGCGTACTACGACGGCGAACTGTTCATCACCGGCCGCGTCAAGGATCTGGTCATCGTGGACGGCCGCAACCACTACCCGCAGGATCTGGAGTACTCCGCCCAGGAGTCCAGCACCGCCCTGCGCCCGGGTTTCGTGGCCGCGTTCTCGGTCTCCGGCAACCAGATCCCGGCGGACATCGGAGCCACCAATGGCGCCGATCCCGCCAGTACCGCCGAGCAATTGGTGATAGTGGCCGAACGCGGCACGGGCGCGGCCAAGCTCGACCCGGAACCGATCACCGAGACCGTGCGCGCGGCCATCGCCAAACGGCACGGCGTGACGGTCCGGGACCTGCTGCTGGTTCCCGCCGGGTCGATCCCGCGCACCTCCAGCGGCAAGATCGCCCGCCGCGCCTGCAAGGCGGCCTACCTCGAGGGCACCCTGCGCGGTGGCCACCGCCAGCAGGCCTTCCCCGACGTCTCCGACTAGAACATCGCCGAGTGGCACTCCACCGAGGGCTCCGGTCCGAACTTCCTCGATGGTGTGCCACTCGGCGGTATTCAGGGGGCGATGAGGGGGATGGAGAGCGTGCGCAGGGCGCCCCTGGGCTCGAGAATCACGCTGTCCTCGATATTGCCGATGATGATCGGGACGAAGCCGGTGGTCTTGATGAGCTCGGCGACCCGGCACAGCGCCGCGGGGTGATCGCCCGCGATCGGCGCGACGATCCGCCCCAGTGACGTCAGCGGACCCGACCGGTACATCGGCGTGGTGAAGGCGTTGAAGGCCTTGACCAGCTGGGTCTTCGGCACCAGATCCGCGACCACCGCGCTGGTCGGCCGCCCGTCGGTGCTGAGCAGGGTGACCGTGCCGTCGGCCTCGCGGACGTACGGGTTGGCCGGGTCGATCCAGATCTTGCCGTCCAGATCCGGCAATTCCTTTGCCAGGGTTTCCAATTGGAGCCACTGCACCGCGCCGATGAGGATGGTCGAGGATCCGGCCACCAGATCGACGTCGCCCGGGTAGGTGTGGCGCAGTCCGCGCTCGGTCACGGTGGCCGCGAGTTCGTCGAGATGGCGGCTGGCGATGTGCACGGTGTGCCCGGCGCGGTCGAACAAACCCGCCAGGCTCAGCCCGAAATGACCGGCTCCGAAGATTCCCACGTCCATGCCCGCACACTCCTGTGTCCGGAGGGGTGTTCTGCCTTCAACCCACTCAATTATTCAGGTTGACCGAGGTGAGGGGCTCGGCGGGGCGGGTGACGTGCTCGGCGAGGGCGCGGGCGGCGGCGTTCAGGCGAGCTCGCGCCTCCGGGTTCGAGACCAGGCCGTCGGGTCCGATATCGCTCTGCAGCACGGTGATCCGGCCGCACGCGGCCTCCACGATCTCGGCTCCGGCATAGCCGACGACGGTGCGCAGGGTGGCCACGGCGGCCTCGCCGCGGCCCTCGTAGGCGACGTTCACGTAGGCGACCGGTTTATCGCTGAGATCGCCATTGCCGATGGTCCATTCCAGCAGGTTCTTGAGGCTGCCCGGGATCATGCCCGCGTATTCGGGGGTGCAGAACAGCACCGCGTCGACTGCGGCGAGCTGCCGGTGCAGGGCCTCGACCGCCGGTGGTTCGGTTTCGGTGCCCGGGATGAAGGGCGGCAGGTCGAGCAGTCCGTCGTACCAGCTGACCTCGAGGTCGGGGCCCGCGTCGGCGGCGATGGTGCGCAGCGCGGCGGTATTGGTCGAGGCGGCGCGGGTGCTGCCGGAAATCAGCAGGATGCGAGGGATGGTCACAAGTGCGGCAACGTGGCTGGGCGCGGGAGTATTTCGCGGCCGGGCGGCGGTTGTCACTCTATGCGGCCGTCCCACCGAGTGGGAGTACTTGTGACAAGAGGTGTCAGTCTTTCACATTTTGGGTATGGTTTCGATCAGGCGGGACTGTCCGGGACAGTGTTAACGCTCGGAACCGCTTGCGCGACAACTGCATAACGCGAGTTTTGTGTGAGAAGGGCAGGCAACGATGACTGCGAACACCAACCGCTTCGACGAGGCGGCGGTAGGTGCCGGACATCCCGGTGCGTTCGGACCCGGCCGGCTGCTGGCCGCCGAACCCATGACCGCGCGCATGCTGCCCGGTCTCAAGCTGCCCGCCCGCGCCTGGCGCATCAGCTACACCACGACCACCGCCAAGGGCGATCCGACGCAGGTCACCGGCACCGTGCTGGTGCCGAACACGCCGTGGCGCGGACCCGGATCGCGGCCGCTGGTCGGATACGCCGTCGGCACCCAGGGATTGGCCAATACCGTCGCGGCCGCGTCCTGGCAGCTGCGCTACGGCATCGAATACGAATCGGTGTTCCTGCGCGCCGCCCTGCGTCGCGGCTGGGCGCTCGCCATCACCGACTATCCCGGACTCGGCAGCCCGGGCCTGCACCCGTACGTGATGGGCCGCGCGCTCGGCCCGGCCGTGCTGGACAGCATGCGCGCCGCGCGTCGCCTGCCCGAGGCGGAGCTCGATCCGGATGGGCCGCTGGGCATCTACGGCTACTCCGAGGGCGGCAATGCCGCGGGCTGGGCGCTGCAGCTGCAGCCCACCTACGCTCCGGACCTGCCGCTGGTGGGCGGCGCGGTCGGCTCGGCCCCGGCCGATCTGGTCGACATGGTGAAGTTCCTGGACGACACCCCGTACGCCGTGCTGCTCTTCTACGGTGTGCTCGGCATCGAGGCGGCGTATCCGGAACTGAATGTGCTGCAACACCTCAACCCGCAGGGCCGGATCCTGGCCGCGCTGGCGCGTCGCACCCATGCCGGGCTCGCGGCCGTGGTCGGGATCGGCGCGGGCCTGGTGGTGCCCACCAAGGTCTCGACCTACACCTACCGTCCGCCGTTCGAGGTGCCCGAGGTCAAGGCCCGGCTGCTGGAGAACCGGCTGGGCGGAATCGCGCCCGCCGCACCGGTTCTGGTGGCCGGCGGTACCAGCGAGCAGATCATTCCCTATCCGCAGGCGGTGCGGCTGGCCGAGGACTGGAAGGGACTGGGCGCGGACGTCACCATGGTCACCATGCGGGGCCGCGAACACATCGGTGGCGCACTGGCTTTCGCGGGACCGGGCATGCGGTTCCTGGCCGAGCGCTTCGCCGAGGCCCGCGACGTCAGGCTCGCGCGCGGCGCGTGAGACACGAAAGGCCGGGAACCCGTGGGGTTCCCGGCCTTTTCCGTATTCTCAGCCCGCGACGCCCCAGTGCAGGACGCGCGAGGTGAACAGCACCAGGACCAGCGATACGACCGCCACCGACACCAGGCCGACCACCGCCACCACGAGCGGACGCCAACCGGTGCGGGCCAATTCGCGGATGTTGGTGTTCAGCCCGACCCCGGCGAAGGTGAGCAGGAACGCCCAGCGCGAGAAATTCGCCAGATTCGTGGTCTGCTGCTTGCTCAGCCAGTGGAAGGTCGCCACGGCGGACACGGCCAGGAAGCCCAGCACGAACTTCGGGAACTTGGACCAGACGAAGGCCGCCTTGGCGCGCAGGCCGGGCGCGATAGCCTCGGCCTCGCCGCGGGACGCCCAGTAGGCCGCGAACCCGAGCACCACGAAGCCGATCAAGGCATTACGCGTGGACTTGACCAGCACCGCCGTCTTGCCCGCCTCATCGGAGAACAGGTAGCCGGTGGCGGTCGTCTCGGCAGTGTTGTCGACGGCCAGACCCGCCCACAGCCCGAACTCGTGATCGCTCAGTCCGATGGCGTGGCCCAGCGGCGGCAGTGCGAACAGCGCGACCGCGCCGAGCGCCAGGATCGCGGCAATGGCATAGGAGACATCGGAATTGCGGGCCCGGATCGCGCCCTTGCCCGCGATGATGGCCGACACACCGCAGATGGACGTGCCGATGGCCAGCAGCGACCCGAGCTTGCCGGACAGTCCGAGCCAGCGCGCCACCGCGAGGATGATCGCGCCCGACACCGTCATGTCGATCAGGATCTGCAGGAAGCTGGTGCCACCCAGCTTCGCGACATCACCGAGCACGAAGCGCGAGCCGAGGGCGACGATGCCGACCTTGAGCCAGAACTCGTAGGTGCCCACGCCGGGCCGGAAGATCCGGTGCAGGCCAACGGTATTGGTGATGAGCAGGCCGATCAGAATGGCCCACAGCACGTATTCGATATCGGGGACGGTCCAGTGGTTGTGCTTGGCGGTGGTGTTCCACCAGGTCTGCGCGTACTTGCCGAGTACGCCGACCGCGATGAGCAGCAGGATGCCGGGGACGTAGCTCAGCAGCCGGGTGACGGTCAGGGGTCCGGCGGGTTCGTCGAAAGCCTCGGTGTCGCCAATGGTTTCAGCGGCGGAGGTCTTGGCCAGGTCGGGGGTGGCGGTGGTGTCACTCATGTCGTCACCACGGAATCTTCGGCAGGGCGTTGAACACGGCGAGCGCGACCACCACGCCGGATACGATCACCGACCACCAGTCGGCGCCGAGACGCCCCAGGGCGTCCGGCAGAGACGGTCGGGCGCCGGATGTCTCCGGCGCGGGATGGGGACTGGTCACCAGGGCCTCCAGGTAGAGAAAACGCAGTACAGCAGGCCTGCACTATGGCCGCACCGGAGGTTTTCGGACACCGTTGCAATCGGGTTGATTCCAGTTAGCGATGGGCACTCCGATGGCCCGCGCGCCAGCGTCCACGATGGCCGAATCTGTCGATTTAATGGCCGTCGCTCTTTCATGGCTGGATAACCGCAGGTCGTAGCGTCGGAGCATGCGATTCGACTACGACGTCCTCGTCATCGGTTCCGGGTTCGGGGGCAGTGTGAGCGCGCTGCGGTTGACCGAGAAGGGGTACCGGGTCGGCGTGCTGGAGGCCGGGCGGCGGTTCGAGGATCACGAGTTCGCCGAGAACTCGTGGCGGGTTCGCCGCTATCTGTGGGCACCGGCGCTGGGCTGCTTCGGGATTCAGCGGCTGACACTGTTGAAGGACACCTTCATCATGGCGGGCGCGGGTGTCGGCGGCGGGTCGCTGGTCTACGCCAACACGCTCTACGAGCCTCCGGAGAAGTTCTACGCCGACCGGCAGTGGGGGCACATCACCGACTGGAAGGACGAACTGGCCGCGCACTACGACCAGGCCAAGCGAATGCTGGGCGTGACGGTGAATCCCGCGACCACGCCCGCCGACCGGGTGCTGCTGGAAGTGGCCGAGGAGATGGGGATCTCGGACACCTATCAGCGCACGCCCGTCGGGGTGTTCTTCGGCGGTCCGGGGCGGCGGCCGGGCGAGGATGTGCCGGACCCGTTCTTCGGCGGGGTCGGACCGGATCGGCGCACCTGCACGCACTGCGGGGAGTGCATGACCGGGTGCCGCCACAATGCCAAGAACACGCTGGTCAAGAACTACCTGTATCTGGCCGAAAAGGCCGGGGCCGCAGTGCATCCGCTGACCACCGTCACCGATGTGCGGCCGCTGTCGGGCGGCGGCTACGCGGTGTCGACCACCCGCACCGGGCGCTGGGTGCGCAAGGCGCGGCACGAATTCACCGCGGAGCAGGTCGTTTTCGCGGCCGCGTCGCTCGGCACCCAGAAGCTGCTGCACCGGCTGCGCGACCGCGGTTCGCTGCCGAACATCTCGCCCCGGCTCGGTTACCTCTCACGCACGAATTCCGAAGAGCTGCTGGCGGTTCGCAGCCGCACGCGCGGCAGTGACTACACCAAGGGCGTGGCCATCACCTCGTCCATCCACCCCGACCACGACACCCACATCGAGCCGGTGCGCTACGGCAAGGGCAGCAATGCCATGTCGCCCATGACCACCGCCATGGTCAGCGGCGACGGCCCGCGCTGGCGCGGCTGGCTGCGCGCCCTCGCCCACCACCGTCGCGACCTGATTCGCATACACAACCCTCGCCACTGGTCCGAGCAGACCGTCGGCCTGCTGGTCATGCAGTCGGTGGACAACTCCATCACGACCTACACCAAACGCGGTCTCTTCGGCCGTTCCATGACCACCAAACAGGGTGAGGGCCAACCCAATCCCGATTGGATCCCGGCGGGCCACGAGGTGGCCCGCCGCATTGCCGACAAGATCGACGGCGTCCCCACCGCCGCCACCAGCAGCAGCATCTTCAACATCCCCATGACCGGCCACTTCATCGGCGGCTGCGTCATCGGCGACACCGCGGCCACGGGCGTGGTCGACCCCTACCACCGCCTCTACGGCCACCCCGGCCTGCACATCATCGACGGTTCCACCATCTCCGCCAACCTCGGCGTCAACCCGTCCCTCACCATCACCGCCCAGGCCGAACGCGCAATCTCCCTGTGGCCCAACAAAGGTGACGCCGATGCCCGGCCCGACCTGGGCTCCGCATATCAACGCATAGCCCCGATCGCACCCCGCAACCCGGCGGTCCCCCCGACCGCCCCGGCCGCGCTGCGCCTGCCGATCGTGGGCATCAACGACACCCACCCGGAACCGGCGGGCGCATAGCTACAGGCTGAGCAGGCGCGCCTTCGCCTCGGCGTATTCGCGGGTGAGGCGGTCGACGACGGCGGCGGCCGGGACGATGGCGTCGATCGCGCCGATGCCCTGGCCGGAGCCCCAGATGTCCTTCCAGGGCTTCGCGCCCGGGGTGGCCGGATCGGATTCGCCGGTGCCGAAATCCATTGCGGAAGGATCGGATTGGGCTAGGTTGTCGGGGTCCATGCCCGCGGCGGTGATGCTGCCGCGCAGGTAGTTGCCGTGGACGCCGGTGAAGAGGTTGGAGTAGACGATGTCGGCGGCGGCGGAGTCCACGATCATCTGCTTGTAGCCGGGGACGGCATTGGCCTCGTCGGTGGCGATGAAGGCCGAGCCGATGTAGGCCAGGTCCGCGCCCGCGGCCTGGGCGGCCAGGATGGAGCGGCCGTGCGCGATGGAACCCGACAGCAGCAGCGGGCCGTCGAACCAGGCGCGGATCTCCTGCACCAGGGCGAACGGGGACTGCGGCCCGGCGTGGCCGCCCGCGCCCGCCGCGACGGCGATCAGGCCGTCCGCGCCGCGCTCGACGGCCTTGTGCGCGAACACGTCATTGATGATGTCGTGCAGCACGATTCCGCCGTAGGAGTGCACGGCCTCGTTCACGTCCGGGCGCGCGCCCAGCGAGGTGATGACGATCGGCACCTTGTGCTCGACGACCGTGGCCAGGTCCTCGTCGAGCCGGTCATTGCTCTTGTGCACGATGAGATTCACCGCGTAGGGCGCGGACGGCTGCTCGGGATTGTCGGCGTCGTGCTTGGCCAACTCCTCCTCGATCCGCACCAGCCACTCCTTGAACTGCGCCTGCGGACGCGCGTTCAGCGACGGGAACGAACCCACGATCCCCGACTTGCACTGGGAGATCACCAGCTCGGGTCCGGACACGATGAACATCGGGGAAGCGACCGCGGGCAGGCGCAGACGCTCGGACAGGATGGGCGGCACAGTCATCGACGCGATTCCTTCATCGAGGGTGGTTCTCCGGGAACGTTACTCATGCGTAGGAAATCACGCCGCGCGGGTTTCGGCCAGCCGATCATGGCGGGCATAACTGTGATCGGGCCGGTTCGCGCGGACAATCCGGGCGTGCATCCGCTCGGTGATTCGGCGGCCCAGGTTCTCGTTCAGCCGGGTCGCGCCCGGGATGATCCTGCGCGGCACCTCCAGGGCGCCATTGACCGCGGCGGTGGCCAGCACGGCCGCCAGGAAGAACGGGTTGTTGGGCAGTTCGAGGAAGTCGGCATTGGTCTTGCCCACCATGATTCGGCCGTAGGACGCCGCGTAGAGGGTGTACGCGCGGCCGAGCAGCCGGGACCGCAGATCCCCGTCGTTGAACCCGTAGATCGAGGCGAGCGCGGAGACCAGCGCCTTGGACAGGGTCCGCGAATCCTCGTCCGGCAGGAATTCATAATCCGCCTGCAGCCAGAGCAGCCGCCAGGTGTCGGTCTCGTCGGCGGGCACGATCTCGGGATCCAGGCCGATCAGATGCCCGACGTAGCGCCACATGTGATAGACGGCCGCTTTCTCCTTGCGGGAGAACGTGAGTCCGACCGCATTGCATCCCGCGATGGTGGCCAGCGAGAACAGCATGAGGGTGCCCGCGGTCAGGGACTGGTTGATCGGGTGATCCCAATTCTGGTAATCCCAGTCCGGCCGCCGATTCATACCCGCCCGGACCTGAGCGTGCATGATGCGCACCCGCACGGTGTTCTTGAAGCCGGGCGCGAAGCGGTCCAGACCCCCGCGCGCGGTCACGTCCATCCACCAGCCCACGGTTTCGGCCACCCGGCGCGGGGCCATGTGCTCCGCCGACAGACCCCCGGTGCCGATCAGCACCTTGTCCGCCCGGGACGCCAGGTAACCGCCATTGAGCGAGAACATCGCCAGGGCCAGGTTCGTGGCCCAGGGACCGACCCGTCCGCTGACCCGGGCCGCGCGCTCCAGCTTGTCCTGATCGAGCCAGAAGGGCAGCGAGTCGAGTTGCGCGAAAAGGGCTTTCAGCTCGGCGGGCGCGTCCGGCACGGCGTCGATGCCGTGTTCGAGGGCCGTCTCGAACATGGCCCGGCCCTGTCCGGTGGGCAGCCGCCGGAACATGTCGACCACGGCGTCGGCGAGCGGATCGCCCATCCTGGTGAACCGGCGGTAGGCCGCCTGCTGCTCGGGGGTCGGGCGGATGTCCCCGGGGCCGATGAGCCGGACCCCGATATTGAACGGGAACTCCCGGAAGATCACCGGATCGGGCAACTGCTCGGAACGCGCCATTGCGTGCCTCCTGTGTGCGCTCAGTCTCTGGTGAAGGACGTCACCAGAACTTTGGTGATAGTCTTCACCACATTGACCGGCATGGCAACAGACAGGGCGGAATCGTGGACATACCTGGTGGTCGCTACGCCGGACGCAGCGCCGACGAGCGCCGGTCCCGGCGTCGCGAGCAACTGCGCGCGACCGCGCTCGAGGTCATTGCCGAGGAGGGGATCGGCGGGTTGAAGGTGCGTGCCCTGTGCGCTCGCGCCGGACTCAACGACCGCTACTTCTACGAGGCCTACGGCCACACCGACCGGTTGCTCTACGAACTGGCCGACGAGCAGCTCGCCGAGGTCGTGTCCGCGGTCATGGCCGCCATCGTGACCGGTTCCGACGACACCCGTACCCGGCTGCGCGCGGTCATCGAGGCCGGTGTCGCCGCCATCGCCGACCACCCCGCCCGCCGCCGCCTGGCCATCGACATGCAGACCACCGACGAATTGCGCCACCGCAGAACCGAACTCGTCGGCGTGGTCGCCAACGTCATGCTCGACCAGGCCCGAGAACTCCTGGGCGAGGAGGCGGCCGCCGGCCTGCACGCCGAACTCGCCGCCCGCACCGTCGCCCACGGCGGCCTCGAGATCCTCACCGAATGGCTGCGCGGCGAACTCGATATCGACCGCGCCCAGCTCATCGACTTCCTGGTCGCCATGATCCTCACCGCCTCGGAGATCACCACCACGGTCCAGCGCGAAATGTCCCTCGGCTGAAGCCCTTCCGCCCATTTCCCGGTGGGCCGGATTGGGGGTGGACGAATCGGGTTCGGCGTCTCAGGATGAGACCTGATCTTCGCCGTGAGGAGTGGGTGTGGTCGAACAGCGGGTGGACTGGCTGGCCGGTGGGGTGCGGCGGTCGGTGGCGTCGGAGCGGATCGTCGTGGTGGCGACGGAATTGTTCCAGGCGCGCGGGTTCGATCATGTGGGGATGGAAGAGGTGGCCGGGGCGGTGGGGTGCTCGTGGGCCACGTTGTATCGGCATTTTCCCGGCAAGGCGGCGCTGTTCGACGCGGTGATGGCGAAGTCGGCGGTGCGGGTGGCCGAGCGGGTGACGGCCGGGGTGCGGCGTTATGAGGGG
>NZ_BAAFGR010000076.1:0-34287 GCF_041154655.1 Nocardia sp. JMUB6875 | reverse complement strand
CCCCCAAACCCTCCCATCAAGATCAGGGAGCTGTCACTGCTCGGAATCAGGCAGATTCCTACAGCGACAGCTCCCTGATCTTGGTCTGATCAGCGCCCCCGGCCGCGGGGGCCGAGTTGGTCGCGGAATTGGCCGGGGGTGAGGCCGGTTTCCTCGCGGAAGGCTCGGTAGAAGTGGCGGTCGGTGGAGAAGCCGGCGGCCGCGGCTACGGCGGCGAGGGAGCGGGTGGGGTCGGCGCGGATCAGGCGGCGGGCGTGGGCGATGCGGGTGCGGCGGACGATGCCGCCGGGCTCGCCGAAGCCTTCACAGACCCGGTAGAGGGTGCGGCGGGAGATCAAGCAGGCGTGGGCGATTTCGTCGACGGTGAGGTCCGGATTGGTGAAGTTCTTGCGGATGTAGGCCAGGACCTGCTGCCGGGTGTAGAGCGAGTCGGAGGGGGCGGGTGAGGTTTCGCCGGTGGCCAGCAGCAGCGCCGAGGCCATCATGCCGGCGGCGTCGCTGCCGAAGACGGTGACGGCCTGGGTGATGTCGTCGGGCGGGAGTTCCGCGAGGTTGCGGAAGAAGCTCGCGACGACGCCGAGGGCGCCCGTGGCGGGGACGGCCTTGGCGATCGGGAGTTGCTCACGGGTGAGGCCGGAATGTTCGAGGACCAGTTGCAGCGGGGCGCGCACCATGGTCGACAGACTGTCGGTGGTGCGGCTCTCCAACGGAAGGCTGCTGTCGAAGAACGAGATGGTGCCGGGTTTGCATTCGGCGGTCCGGCCACCCTGTTCGATCCAATTTGTCCCATCCAGCACCATATTCACCAACAAGAACTCACCCGACGATGCCGCGACCATCTTTTTTGTCCGCAATGCCCGTTGTGCGCTGGCCTGCATGCGTGACACCGCGAATCCGTCGAATTGAGTTGTGGCGACTTGTCCGTGCCAGTGACCAAGGCGCAATGGCTCGATCACCGTCGGGGCGACCGCGTCCGACATCAGGGCTTCCCACTGCTCGAACGCCTGACGTGGCGAAAGGGTCGAGGACGACGAGATCTCGACAGCGCCGAATACGGCTTGCTCCACGCGGGTAATCTTCCCACCACATATCGCTCAGCAACCACGTTTCCAGCGAGATCCGTATTCGGTTCCCGGCGAACGCGACGACCGTGACCTCACGGAACGGGCGAACCACTCATGAGCAGAGCTGTCAATGTATGCAGACGCTCGATTCGGAGCGGCGATCCGAGATCTTTGTAGTGCCACAATGGAGTTCGGATCGAATCGGTGACCGCGCAGTCGAGGGAATCGACAAGAAATATGTGAGCCCGCCGCAATGCGGCGGCCACCAGATGTTCTCTGGCCGGACTCGTGCAGACGGTCAAGGCGTGCACCGCGCACGCGGTCTCCTCCGCGGTCGGATGCCACACACCCCAGGAACCGTCCGCTCGCTGATTGCCGAGCAGCCAGGTGATCGCGCTGGAGACCGCGAGCAGGGCATCGGCGGAGAATTCCGATTCGATGGCGCGGGCCAGGGCCATGGCGGCCGCGGCCGTCGGCAGGCAGGGCGAGGCGACCGAGCGGTCGTCCCAATGACCGTCCGGGTCTTGGGTTTCGACCAGGGCGCGCACCGCCGCGACCGCCCGGTCGCGGACCAGGGCGGTCCGCGCGCTCCGGGGCACGGTCGTCAACGCCTCGAGCACATGGGCGGTCACCGCCGGCGCGCGCGGAGCGGGAAAGCCCAGCAGCGGGCCGGGATCCGCGGTGTCGTCCCACGAGTTCAGGACGAAGGTCGCGAGCGCGGTGGTGTCCGCGTCCGGCGGCAGGCCGGGCGCGAAAGAGACGCCGTCCGCGCCGCCCGCCGCCCGGAGCGAGGCGCTCAGCGAGGCGATGAAGCCGGTGGGCAGGGGAAATCCGAGGCGGGCGAAAAGGGCTGCCGCGGTGGCACGTTCGAAGTTCACGGCCGGTGCCAGGACCGGCCAGAGCCCCTGGTGGCGCACGGCTTCGCGGCGCAGATACCGCTCGGCCCCGGCCAATTCCCCGCCCTGCCACCGGAGCGCGGTCGCGGTCAGGACGGGCGAACAGGCCACCGCGCCACCGCGCACGGCATCCTCGGCCCGCCAGCCGCGGGGCGGCTCCGCGAGCAGTTCCAGAGGCAGCTCCCGCCGGGCGCCGCGATCGCCCTCCGCCGCGCGGGCCCGCAGCCGTGCGCATCGTTCGGCATTGGCCCGCTGCGCCATTCGAGCCCGCCGCAAGGCCGTCGCGTAGCGCCCGTCCTCGGCGTCGGCGAACGCCGCAACACGTTCCAGTAGAACGGGAATCGTGAGGTCGATGGCCTCCAGACCGGGCAGTCGCTCCGGCGCAAGGGCTTCCGGATCGGCGAACAGGAACTCACCGCCACGACCGGCCGCCGCCCGTAGCGATGCCCGATCGACCGGCGCATCCTCCGCCGCCCCGAGCGCGGCGCACACCACCGCCAGCGTCGGCAATAGCCGGTAGGCCACCGGCGCATGCGGGCTGCCCCAGCTGCCGTCTCCGTTCTGGGTGCGCGCCAACGCGTTCCAGCCCAGCCGCGCCAGCGAATCCAGCGGTAGCCGGGGAGTTTGCCACAGCCGTTCCAGCACACCGGCGGTGGCGTACGCCGACCCGCTGATCATGCCGTCGCCGTCCTCGTCGACCACCCTGATCAACTGCCACAACGACATCAGGGCGCGGGTGCGGACCGCGCCGAGGGATTCCTCGCTCATGGTTGCTCGCTGGAGTTTGCGGACGAGTCGGGAACCTCTTCAACATACGCCCGCGGCGGCCGACATCCGGCGTGCCCGCGAAAGCCAAAAATGTTGCCGCAGTGCAGATCTTGCGAATCCGCTAATGTTTGCCCGAAATGTCGGTTATCCTCGGGACGGAGGGATACCGCCTCCCGCCGAGTGAACCCGAGTGTTACCAATGAACGAACACGACTTGCGGCACCTCGAGATCGCGCTCCCGTTCCCACCGCAACGGCATTCGATGAGCGATCGAGCACAGGAACGAGTTCAGATCTGGGCGATGCGTTTCGGATTACTCACCGACGAAGAGTCCGCGCGCCGGTTCAATTCGCTGGGCTACGCGCGCTTCTCCGCATATTGGTGTCCCACCGCGTCTTTCGCCGACATGCTCCTGGTCGCCGAATGGATCACCGTATTCTTCGTATTCGACGACCTGCAGAATCTGGCGATCACCACCGGCCGGCTCGACGACTACGACCGGCTGCGCCACGCGGCGCTGCAGGTGGTGCACCAGCGCGGAATCTCGGGGCCGGTGCCACCCGTCATCGCAGCTCTGTCCAACCTGTGCACCCGGACCTTCCCGCGCAATTCCCAAGCGTGGCAGCGCCGATTCGAATTGAATCTGGAATTGTGGCTCGTCGGGCACGCCCGCGAGAACGCTTTCCGACAGGCGGGTCGCTCGCCCAGCCCGGAAGAATACGCGCGATTACGCCGGGACGCCTCCACGGTTCTACAGACCGTGGATCTGGCGGAAATCATAGAGCACACCGAGATTCCCGATGCCCTGTATTTCGGGCCTTCTTATCAGGAGATCATCGCCACCACCGCGGATATCATGTGCTGGACCAATGATCTGCATTCGCTGGCGAATGAGACCGATGAAGAGGACACCATCAATCTGGTGACCACTTTGCGCAATCACCGCGGCATGGATCTGGCCCAGGCCGTCGCCGAAGTCCGACAGTTGATCAATATGCGGATCGCCGACAATCAGGCCGCCGCGCAATCGATTACGGCCGAAATGGACGCGTTGCACCTGCCGCCGAGAATCCGCAACGCCGTCCGCCGGTGTATTCGCGACTGCCAATCCGCCATGGCCGGAATGGAATTGTGGGACCGCACCGACACCGTGCGCTTCGCCCCGCCCGAGGATCTGCGCGCGGCCCGCAACATCGACTACGGCAACGGTTTCCTGGACCGGGTGTGAGCGGACCCGCAGCGTCCTAGCCCGATTCGCGGAGCGTGTAGCCGACGCCGCGGACGGTGTGGATGAGCGGCTTCGGCCCGGTGTCGACCTTGCGGCGCAGCTGGCTGACGAAGGTCTCCACCACCCGGTCGGCGCGCCCCTCCTCGGCCTGCCACACCCGGTCGAGGATCTGCCGCTTGCTGACCACCTTGCCCGCGTTGAGCATCAGATAGTGCAGCAGCTTGAACTCGGTGGCCGACAGCCAGATCTGCTCGCCGGCCCGGTGCACCTGGTGGGTGTCCACATCGAGTTCCAGGTCGGCGAACCGCAGCCGGTTGGGGGTGTCCTCGTCGGCGGGTCTGGTGCGGCGCAGGATGGCCTGCAGCCGCAGCACCACTTCTTCGAGGCTGAAGGGCTTGCTCACGTAATCGTCGCCGCCCGCGCTGAGCCCGGCGATGCGATCCTCGACGGTGTCGCGGGCGGTGAGGAACAGCACCGGCACCTCGCTGCCCTGCGCCCGCAACCGCTTGGCGACGGTGAAGCCGTCCAGATCGGGCAGCATCACGTCGAGCACCATCACATCCGGCGGCCGCCGGGTGGCGGCGTCCAGCGCGGCGCGGCCGTTATCGGCCGAGACCACGTCGAATCCGCTCATGCGCAAGGCGGAACAGAGCAGGTCGAGAATGAACGGCTCGTCGTCGACCACCAGCACGGTCGCCGCGTCCGGCGCGATGCGATCGGTCACTCTCGACACTCTAGGCGCATCCGCGACGGTTCCCTGCCATTAGCCATGCCGCCCATCCTGGTGGCGGCAACTACCACGCAAGCTCGGTGTCAGCTGTGTGCTTCCTGTGAACGCGCGGCGGCTACCGGGGGAACACGATCCGGAAGACCGTGTCCGATCCCGGTGCGGTGAGCAGCTGGATCCGTGCCCCGTGCGCGGTGAGCACCGCCGCGACGATGGCCAGCCCCAGCCCGGATCCGCCCGCGCGCGAGCGGGATTCGTCGACACGGTAGAAGCGATCGAACACATGCTGCGCCTTCTCCGGCGGGATGCCGGGGCCGTCGTCGCGGACCTCGACGATCACCGCCGGATCGCCGGTGCGCAACTCCACCCCGGCCGCGGCGACCGCCTCGCTGTCCGGGGGCACGGTCCCCGGCGCGATTCGCACCTCGATCTCGGTGTCGGCGGGCGTGTGCATCAGCGCGTTGCCCACCAGGTTCGTCAGCACCTGCCGCAGCCGGTGCTCGTCACCGACCACCCGTGCCGGTTCATCCGGAAGGCTCAGCCGCACAACGCGTTCCGGCTGTCGAACGCGGGCGTCCAGCACGACCTCGTCCGCGACGGTCGCGAGATCGACCTCGGCGAGATCCAGCGGCCGCTGCTCGTCCAGCCGGGCCAGCAACAACAGGTCGTCCACGAGCACCCCCATCCGCACGGCCTCGTCCTCGATGCGCCGCATCATGGCCGCGACCTGTCCGGGATCGGTGCCGCCGCCCATCCGGTACAGCTCGGCGTACCCGCGAATCGAGGTCAGCGGTGTGCGCAACTCATGCGAGGCGTCGGCCACGAAAAGCCGCATGCGCGCCTCGGATTCCCCGAGCTGCCGCATGGTGGTGGACAGCCGCTCGAGCATTACGTTGAACGCGGTCCCCAACCGCCCGACCTCGGTGTGCGGATCTGCATCGGGCACCCGCCGATCCAGATCCCCCGCCGCGATCGCCTCGGCCGTGTGCTCGATGCGCGACAGCGGGCGCAACCCGAGCCGCACCAGCCAGGTCGCCACCGCAGCCAGCACCAGCAGCAATCCGGCGCCCGCGATGAGCTCGATGGTCCGCAGTTCCCGGGCGGTCGCGTAGTACCCGTCCAGCGGCATGACGATGGCGGCCGTTCCGCCCTGCGGCTGAGCGGCATTCGCGGGCTGGACGGTGGTCCGCACACGCCACCGCGAGTCGCTGCCCACCTCGCCGACCTCGAAGATCCGGCTGCCCCGCGCCGCCACCGACAAGGTATCCATCGCCGGGAGTCTCAGCGTCGTGTTCCCGACCCCGATCCGCCCGACCTGCTTGCCCGCGCTGTCGAAGAACAGGATCTGAAAGGTCGAGGGCACCCCCGACACCTCGTTGGACGGCTTGGGCGGTGGCGGTGGATGATTCGCCTGCGACACATCCGCCGCGGACCCGTTCAGCTGCGCGTCGATCCGCGCCAGCTCCGACCGCCCCAGCATGGCGGTACTCAACACCCCGAACGCCGTCAACCCGACCACCGCGATCGCCAGCACCGTCACCAGCAACCGCGTGCGCAGGGTCCACCGCCGCCACCGCCGTACCCGCGGCGCGGCCGCGAGCCGCTCGCTCGGCCGACCAGCCGGTCCGTCACTCACGAACCCACCTAAACACAGCACCCACCGGGACGACGGTAGGCGGCCAACCTCTGGCGAACTCGAGAGTCATCGGCCAGTCGAGGGCCGACCGTGCCGCGGCCGGCTAGATCAGTTGCTTGTGGCGCTTCATTCGACGGCGCACGTTCGCCATCATGGAGCGGGTGCCCATGGTGCGAATGAACTTGGGGATGAAGCGGTTCACGAAGCCGACGAACAGGAACAGGTGCTCGAAGCGGCGCTGGTCGGACGCCGTCCATTCGACGCCCAGCTGTTCTCGGAAGTAGGGCGGGAGGTAGCCGACGGTCAGGAAGCGTAGGAGGCCTCCGAAGATGATCCGCAGGTACCAGTGGATCATCCGCAGGTGCAGCAGGTCGTCGATGAAGGCGCGGATCTTCTCGTCGGCGGCCACCTGTTCGCAGGCCGCGACCCAGTATTCGTCGAACTCCGCGCGGGTCTTGGGCCACATCTCCTCGGTGACCTGCAACGTGGTGCCGAGCGGGGCCGAGGTGGAGTAGAACGCCTCGGCCTGCTCGGGACTCATCTTGCCGTTGAGCAACTGGTAGGAGTCCTCGAATCCGATGTAGAGGCAGGCGGCCACCCACAGCTGCAGGTTGCGGTCGAAGGCGTTGTACCGCACCGGCGCACCGGGTTCGGACTTCACCTGACGATGCGCCACATTGACCGCTTCCCGGAAGGCGATCTTCTCCTCCGGCGTGCCCAGGATCGCCACCGCGAGGTAGGAAGCGGTGGTGCGCAACCGTTTCCACGGATGCACCATGAGCGCCCCGGATTCCACCTTGCTGTCGGCCACGCCGTGCCCGACGCCGGGCCGCGCCATCTGCATGGCCACATTCGCGGCCGCGCCCGAGAACTGCCAGAAGTCCAGCGCGTCCTCGAGCTTCGGCGGCCGCTTGACGTCGGCCCGATGCACGCCCGGGATGTGGATGCGGGTCTGTTCGAGGGTGAGGGCCGGCACCCCGGACGGCTGCGCTGCCGCGGCGGTCATAGGTTCCCCTTCCATGCGAACATCAATGATGAACGGATACTAACTTAGCTCCAGTATCAGCCGCCGCGATTGACCATTCAAGCCAATCATCGACCGGAATCCGATCGTACGAAAGATCGCCGAATCCACTTCCAATACCAAGAATCGTGAGTAACATACGTCGCTGCGAGCGTCGTGCGACGAGGCGCGGCGGGGTTGGGAAAGGACATTCGCGGCATGCTCAGGCGGTTGGATCGGATACTCAGCTACGAGATGAAGGTGTCCGAGTTCCTCGGGACGCTCATCATCCTCGGGATTCCCTACGGGTTGGTCGGGGTCGTCTGGACGCTCACGCACACCTCGCATCTGAAGCAGCTGCACGGCATCGATGTGATCATCTCGTTCCTGGGATCCATCGTGTGCTGGCCGGTGCTCACCTTCTCGAATGTGTGCATGACGTAATGATGGCCCTGGTCTGGCTCATCGACATCCTGGTGATCGGGATCAAGATCCTCGGTGGGCGAATGGAAGTCAATCCGGTCCTGCGCTTCGGACTGTGGGTGGCCGTGCTGTGCGGTCTCGCCGCCGGGCTCGCGCTGGTCGGGTTCGCCTTGGTCGCGTTGCAGCACTATCTCGAGGACATCGGCTGATGACGACACTCGAAAGATCCACCGCCGCAACCGAAGCCGAACCGTCCGAGCTGGAGCGGATCGGACGCAGCGCGCGCGGGCTGTGGCAGCGGCACCCACAGCGGTCGCTGGAAACGCTTGGCCGGCAGGTGGATCTGGGCCGTGACGCCCTGCGCCAGCTGGTCGTTTCGATCGTCCAGCGGCGCTTCCCGTATCGGGAGTTCATCAAGCAGTGCGCGTTCATGACGAGCGTGTCGGCCGCGCCCACGGTGCTGGTCGCCATTCCGATCGCGGTGGTGGTGTCGATTCAGGTCGGCGCGCTCGTGAATCAGGTCGGCGCAACGACATTCATCGGTGCGGTGGCTGGGCTCGGCATCATCCGCCAGGGCGCGCCGCTGGTCACCTCGCTGATGATCGCGGGAGCGGTCGGCTCGGCGGTCACCGCCGATCTGGGTTCCCGGACCATCCGGGAGGAGATCGACGCCATGATGGTGATGGGCGTGGATCCGGTGCGCCGCCTCGTCGCGCCCCGGCTCGCGGCGGCGGTGCTGGTGAGCATGCTGCTGTGCGGGTTCATCGTCTTCGTGGGCTTCGCGACGGCCTACATGTTCAATGTCTACGCCCAGCAGGGGACGCCGGGCTCGTTCATCGGGTCGTTCTCCTCGTTCGCCGTGGCCAATGATCTGGTGATCGCCTTGATCAAGGCGGCGATCTTCGGCTTGCTGACCGCGGTCATCGCCTGCGATATCGGCCTGCACGCGCACGGCGGCCCGGGCGGGGTCGCCAATGCGGTGAACTCGGCGGTGGTGAGCTCGGCGCTCATGTTGTTCGCCACGAATATCGTGCTCACCCAGCTCTACAACACCCTGCTGCCGACGAAGGTGGTGTGAGGTGGGCGCTACCTATACTCCCCCGGCGCTGAAACCGGTGCGGATGGCCGCGAACGCGGTCTCGGTGCCGGTGCGGGCCAATCAGCGGCTGGGCCATCAGGTAATCACGTTCTTCCAGGCGCTCATCGCGATTCCGTTCGTGCTCAAGCACTATCGCCAGGAGGTGCTGCGCCTGACCGCGGACGTCGGCTGGGGCAACGGCTCACTCGTGGTGGGCGGCGGCACCATCGGCGTGGTGGTCGCGCTGTGCGGGTTCGGCGGCATCACCGTGGGCATGGAGTCGTTCACGGCCTTGAACCTGCTCACCATGAGCCCGCTGACCGGCGCCATCTCCGGCTTCGCCACCACGCGCGAGCTCGCGCCGATCATCGCGACGCTGGCGTTCGCGATTCAGGCCGGGTGCAGGTTCACCGCGCAGCTGGGGTCCATGCGCATCTCCGAGGAGATCGACGCACTGGAATCCATTGCCATCCGCCCGCTTCCGTACCTGATCAGCACCCGCATGATCGCCTCCACGCTGACCATCATCCCGCTCTACAGCGTGGGCCTGGCGGTGGCGTATCTGGCGACCAAGCTGTCGGTGCTGTTCCTGGGCGGCACCACCGCGGGCACCTACGACCACTACTTCTTCCAGTTCCTGCTGGGACCGGACGTGTTCTGGTCGCTGCTCAAGGTGATGGTGTTCGTGCTGCTGTCGACGTTCATCCAGTGCTACTACGGCTATGTCGCCACCGGCGGCCCGGAGGGTGTCGGGGTGGCGGCCGGGCGCGCCATCAAGATGGTCATCGTCGTCATGGTCTTCGTCAATCTCTTTCTGACCCTTGCGATCTGGGGCATCGACCCCGGCTTCCGCATCTCGGGATAGGTGTTTCGATGATTCTCGATCCCAGCGGGCGGGGGCCGACGGCCCGGCAGCTCACGCTGGCCGGACTCGCCCTGATCGCCACGGTGGCACTGCTGCTGTATCTGCTGGCATTGCGCTACAACGGCCGCTTCGAGGACAAGGTAGCGGTGAGCGCGGAGCTCACGAGCACCGGCGACGGGCTGCCCGCGCACGCGGACGTGAAGTTCCGCGGCATGATCGTCGGCCGCGTCGAGAACGTGGCCGTGGTGGCCAAGGGCGAGCGGCAGCGGGCGGCGCTGGCGCTCAAACGCGGTGTGGCGGGCACGATTCCGGCGAATGTGGCGGCTCGAGTGATTCCGAACAATATCTTCGGGGTGACCGCGGTCGAACTGGTGGATACGACGCCGACGCGCGAGACGCTGCGAGCGGGCGCGACCATTCCGGAGGACACCAGCGCCGCGACCGTGCAGTTGCAGACCACGCTCAATGTGCTGCGCACGGTGCTGAACAACATTCAGCCGGAAAAGCTGGGGCGGGTGCTGTCGACGCTGTCGGCCGCGCTGGAACCGTCCGCGCGCGTGCCGGGTTCGACCATCGAGCGGCTCGACCACTGGATCACCGAGGTGCGCGACATCGACGGGATCGGGGAGCTGCTCGGGAATCTGGGCCGCGCGGCCACGGCTTTGAGTCAGTCCGCGCCGGATCTGGTGGGGACGCTGGCGAAGTCGGTCACCACCGCACGAACGCTGACCGAGGAGCGGGCAGCGCTGGTGAACCTGCTGACCACCGGCGGCACCGCCGTGGACACCGTGAACGGGCTCTTCGCCCGCAATCCCGATTCCGGGAAGTTCCTGGTGTCGGGCCTGAACCAATTGTTCGGCAGCCTCGCCCAAGATCCGCAGGCCATCCCGTACGCCATCGCCAATCTCAATACGGCGTTGCAGCGGTTGCAGACCACGTTCACCTTCGGGCCGCACAAGCAAATGGTGTGGAAGATGGATGTGTCCTTCACACCGTTCCAGCAGTACACGGCGAAGGACTGCCCGCACTACGGCGATCTGACCGGGCCACGCTGCGGCGGCTCCTCGGTGCCGGAAACCGCTCCGGCTCAAGACTTTCCGCAACAAATGATTCCCAAGCATCTCGATGCCGCCGGCCCCGCGCCGATCTCCGGCCTTCCCGCCATTCCGGGATTGCCCGCGATACCCGGGCTCACCGCACCGGCCTCGGCGACGACACCGCCGGGCACGGCCGCGGAACCGGCGGGCCTGCGCGGCGCCGATGCCATCGCCGCCCTCGTCGGAGGCAAGCCGAGTGCGGCACAGGTCCTGCTGCTCACGCCCATCCTCGCGGGCGGCAGCCTGGTTCCCGCCCACACCGGAGGCGCCTCGTGAAATCCGGAAAAGCCTTGGCGGGCTTCAGTCTTTTCGCCGTGGTGGCGGTGGTGCTGACCTACACCATCTGGTCCACGCTACAACGCTCGGTACCCGGCGGCACGCGCAGCTACTCGGCCGTGTTCTCCGACGTCCTCGGCCTGCGGGTCGGCGACGACATCCGCATGGCGGGCGTCCGGGTCGGGCGGGTGGACAAGATCGCGTTCGGGGACAACTACCGGGCCCGGGTCGACTTCCGCATCGAGGACGATCAGCATCCCACCACCACGACCAAGGCCCTGGTGCGCTATCAGAACCTGATCGGGCAGCGGTACATCGCGCTCATGCCGGGCAAGGACGCCGGGCGGCCGCTAGCGGCAGGCGATCAGATTCCGATCGAGCGGACCGAGCCCTCGTTCGACGTGTCCTCGCTGCTGTCCGGATTCGAGCCGCTGTTCAGCGTGCTGCAGCCGGATCAGGTGAACTCCTTATCGGAGACGCTGATTCAGGCGCTGCAGGGCAACGGTGTCTCGCTCAGCGCGCTGGTCACCCAGGCCGCTCAGCTGGCCGGGACCTTCGGGCAGCGCGACGAGATCCTCGGCCAGGTGGTCGGTAATCTCAGCAGCGTCATCTCCGGTCTGGCCAATCGCAGCAACGAGCTGGAGACGCTGATCACCCAGGCTCGCTCGCTGACCGACGCGCTGTACACGCAGGGCAGCACGCTGAAGTCCTCGGTGGAACGCGTTGCGACGGCGACGAATTCGCTGGTGAACGTCATTGCCCAGGTGAAGCCCGGCATCGCCCAGGCGCAGACCGACGCCTCCGCCGGTGTCGCGCTGCTGTTGCTGAACGGCGCGTCGCTGGACAAGGCGGCGGTCGAACTGCCGGATGTCCTCAATGGCGTCGCGCGGTTCAGCAGTTACGGCGCGTACGGCAATGCCTACCTGTGCAGCCTCGACGTGTCGCTGTGGGGCGTGCTGTTCCCGCCGGGTCTGTTCAATCAGATCGGCGGCCAATCCCATTCGGAGGTGTGCCGATAACGCGGCGACCGCGCGGGCCGCGCCTGCGCTATCCCGGCTTCCTCGCCAACCGCTATCTGCGGCTGGGCCTGTTCGCGGCGGCCTTCGTGGTGCTGCTGCTGGTCGGGTCGACCGCGTTGAAGCAGGCGCAGTTGGGCGACAAGACGATTCACGCCGAGTTCGCCCAGGCCGCCGGGCTGCGGCCGGGTGCGACGGTGGATGTGTCGGGCATCGAGGTCGGGCAGGTCAGCGCGGTCAAGCTGGACAACGGCAAGGTGCTGGTGGACATGCGGGTGCATCGCGACATCAAGCTCGGTGACGAGGCGCGCGCGGCCATCAAGATGTCGACGATTCTGGGTCGGCTGCACGTGGATCTCACGCCCGGCTCGGGAAAGGCATTGCCCGGGGACCGGATCAAGCTCGATCACACGTCGGTGCCCTACAACCTGGGCAAGGTGATCGAGGATCCGCAGTACAAGAACTCCTTCGAGCGGATCGAGAAGCTGGATCCGGCGAAGCTGCGGCAGGCCTTGGATCTGGTGGATCAGCAGATGGGCACCTCACCCGAGCTGACCGTCAAGGCCCTCGACAGTGTCGGTGCGCTGGCCAAGGTGATCAATGATCGCCGCGACGAGGTGGACACGCTGCTGAAGAGCATGGATACCGTCTCGCAGCTGGCCTCGGATAACCAGAACAGCGTGCTGCTGTTGCTGACTCGCGGTGAGGCCATCGGCAGCGCCGTACAGCAGCGCCAGACCCTGCTCAAGCAGCTGCTCGACAATGTGGCGTCGCTGTCGAGTCTGCTGCAGCAGATGGGCCTGGAGAACAACAACCAGCTCGGCCCGCTCATCACCGATCTGAACACCATGTCCGAGGGCCTGGAGAAGAACAAGGGCAACCTCGACAGCCTGTACCAGATCATGCCGGTGACCTTGCGGCAGTTCAACAATGTGCTCGGCGACGGCCCGTACGGAAACGTGTACGCGCCGTGGCTGTTCCCGGACAACTGGCTGTGCTTCGCGCAGGCCGTGCAGGGGTGCAAATGAGATTCCGGAGATTGAGGCTGGCCGCGGTGTGCGGTGCGCTGCTGCTCACCTCGGCGTGCGCGATCCTGCCCGATTCGCTGACCGCGCTGCCGAAGGAGTATCTCGGGGCGCGAATGAAGGTGACCGCGGACTTCGAGAACGTCGCGGGACTGTACGCGGGCAATGATGTTGCGGTGCTGGGGGTTCCGATCGGCACCGTCGAAACCGTCACGCCCAAGGGCAGTTACGTCCAGGTCACCATGTCGCTGGACAAGGATGTCAAGATTCCCGCCGATGCCATTGCGGCGCTGGTGAATCCACAGTTGATCACGAATCGTCACGTGGAGTTGGCTCCGGCCTACACCGGCGACGGGCCGACGCTGAAGGACGGTGCCTATATTCCGTTGCAGCGCACCAAGGTTCCGGTGGAGCTGGACCGCATTCTCGCCACCTTCTCCCAGCTCGGCGAGGCGCTCAAGGGCGACAACCAGTCCGGGCCGATGGCCAGCCGGGTGCTGTTCCCGCTGCTCAACGGCAATGGCGACCGGCTTCGCGAAACCCTCGACGCGCTGTCCTCGGCGTTCGAGGTGACCTTCGCCAACAAGGACCAGATCTCCAACACCATCATCAAACTCAATGACATCACCCAGGTCATCGCCGCCAATGACCAGACGGTGCGCGATTTCAGCGGGCGGCTCACCGAGCTGGTGAACCTCATGGGCGAGCAGGCGCCCGGCATCGACGCGGTGCTGAAGCAGCTCGACGACTTCGTCACCAATACCGCGACCCTGGTGGGCCAGAACAAGGATCAACTGGCCGGGGCGCTGACCCGCTTCGTCGGCATCACCGATCAGATGCGCGCCAATGCCCGCGGCCTCACCGAGATCGTCGACGTGGGCCCGCTCATGTTCCAGAACCTCGCCAGTGCCACCAGCACCGAGCGCCAGGCCCTGCGCCTGCACGGCCTGCTGGACAAATCGCTGCTCGACGGCGAGGCGCTGGCGACCTTCTGCGAGCGCATCGCCATGCGCCTGGACGGCTGCCGCACCGGCAAGGTGCAGGACTTCGGGCCCGACTTCGGCCTCACCGCCGCACTATTGGGAATCGCGAACCTGAAATGACACTACGCACAACGGCTTTCGGCGGATTGATCACCGCGGCCACGCTGCTGGCGGCGACCGGCTGCGCCGTCACGGTGGATACGCTGCCGATGCCCAAACCCGGTCTGGGCGCGCCCGGTTACACCGTGCACGCGGCGTTCGCCGACGCGCTCAACCTGCCCGACCACGCGCACGTCAAGATCGGCGGCACCGACATCGGCGTCGTCACCAAGATCAAGACCACGAATTTCCTCGCCGATGTGCAGATGCTCATCCGCGAGGACATCCGGTTGCCGAAGGGCACCACCGTCGAACTGCGCCAGGCCACCCCGCTCGGTGACATGTTCGTGGCCATGACGCTGCCCTCGGCGCAGGAGGCCGGGGAGCCGCTGCGCGACGGCGACACCATCGGCGTGGATCACACCGCGGCGGGGGCGTCGGTGGAGCAGCTCATGATGTCGATCTCGTTGCTGCTCAACGGCGGCGGCATCAATCAGGCCGCCAAGATCACCGGGCAGCTGGACTCCATGTTCGCCGGGCGCGCGCCGGAGCTGTCGCATCTGATCACCGAGATGACCGCCGCCATCGCCGCGCTCAATGCCCGCACCGGCGATATCGACCAGGTGCTGGGCGGGATGAACTCGCTGTCAGGGGAATTGGCGCGGCGCAAGGCACAACTGGGGCAGGCCGCGGACACGTTCCCGGCGCTGATCGGGCTGCTGACCGAGAACAATCAGCAGATCGTGGATCTGCTGGCCAAGGTGGCGATCACCACCGACGCGCTGGGCGACTTCGCCACCACCACGGGTGACGATTTCGTGGGGCTGTTCAACAGCATTCAGGCGCTCATGTCCGGATTCGCGCACAGCGATCAGCTGACCGGGGCGCTCGACGGGCTGCATCAGATCTATCCCTCGCTCATGGCGAGCCTGCGCGGGCCCACCCTCGCCGTCGCGGCGACCGTGTCGTACCTCGATATCGGGGCGCTCACCGATCCCAGCGGCAGCCGCTGGCCGGAACTCGGGGATATCGGGCAGTTCATCGGGAGTCTGGCGCAGGTGCTGGAGAAGGTGTTCGGGCGGGTCACCAGCCCGCCTCGGCAACCCGAGGCGCAGCCGGAACAGCGGGGAGGGGATCGATGAATCCGCCGCTGTGGCAGTGGGTGGTGCGCCATCGCATCGCCATCGCCAATATCGGGCTGGTCGTGGTGCTGCTGCTCGGGTCGGGGTACATCGGCGCGTATGTGCTGCGGTTCAATCCGATTCCGCACACGTACTCCGTGACCGTCGAGCTGGCCTCCTCGGCCGGGCTGCTGCCCGGCAATGACGTGACCTTCCGGGGCAGCCGGGTCGGCAAGGTCACCGATGTCCATGTCGCCGGGGACGGTGTCGCCGCCGTCGCCGAAATCGACGACAGCGCAAAGATTCCCGTCGGCGGCACGGTCGCCGTGGGGCGACTGTCGGCGGCCGGAGAGCAGTACCTGGATTTCCGGCCCGATTCCGACACCGGACCGTACCTGCGTGACGGCGCGCTGGTGGAACGGGCACGCACGAGTACCCCGGTGCAGATCCAGGCGGTGTTCACCAACCTCGGCGATCTCATCGGAGGCATGAACCCGGACCGGCTCAATGTCATCATCGACGAACTCGACAAGGCCCTCGCGGGCGGCCCGGATCGCCTGCGCAACATGATCTCCGGCATCAGCCGCGCCATGTCCGGGCTCAACGACCTGCTCCCCCAGACCCGGCAACTCGTCGAGAACCTCGAGGTCATCGCCGGTACCACCCAGCACGCCCAGCCCGACCTGGGCACCCTGACCAAGGCGGGCAGCGTGCTGTTCGACCAGTTCGCCTCGGCCGACCAGGAATTGCGCACGCTGCTGCGGCAGGGGCCCGGCCAGCTGGCCACCCTCAACAGGTTCATCGCCGAAACCCAGGACCCCATCACCAATCTCGTGACGAACTTCGTGGCCGTCACCAAGGCCGCCAAACTGCGGGCCCCCGCCATCGCCGCCCTGTTCCCGGCGCTGCGCGCGGGCTCGGAGGCGCTGGGCGTGCCCGCCCACGACGGGGCCTACAACACCCTCGTCGATCCCTGGCCCCGCCCCAGCTGCGACTACGACACCATCCCGGTGGTCCCGACAAATACACAGGTGGACAACCGAGTCCGCCTCTACAACTACTGCGTCACATCCAATCCGGCACTCCAGGTTCGCGGTTCGGCCAACGCGCCCCGCCCCGACGTGCCCGACAACGGGGCGACCGCACCGCCGGGGGCCACCGGCAACGAAATGTCCCAGCCCATCCCCCGCTAGCCTTGCAGAGCCAGGAGACTTCCCATGAGCGACAACACGATCGACCACGAGCAGACCGATACCAGCGCGACCGCCGAGCACGCCGAGCACGCCGACGCCGCGAATCCCGGCGACGAAACGGCCCCGCCCGCAGGAACCGACTCCGGTGCCGCCACCGCTGCTGATGAGACGAAAGGGGCTGCACGCGAGCGCAAATCGCGCCTGCCGCGCTTCGCCAAGCCTGTTCTCGGCAAGCGCGGTCGCATCGCGACGCAGGCCGCGGTGGTCCTGGTGCTCGGGGCCGCGGTCGGGTCGAGCATCTTCTTCTACCAGCGCTCCGCGCACGACAGCGACCTGCTCGCCGCGCAGGACGAGGCTCGCGCCGCCGCCTGCACCTACGCGCCGGTGCTGGCCACCTATGACGCCAAGAACCTTGACGCGTATTTCACCGCCGTGCTCAATGGCGCGACCGGTGACTGGCGCAAGCAATTCGATTCCACCAGCAAGGATTTGCGCGAGGTGCTCAGCCAGGGCCAGGTGGTGTCCAAGGCCACCGACGTGCAGTGCGCGGTGCGCAATGTCGACGCGAACTCGGCCGAGGCGATCGTGGTCATCGGCCAGACCATCACCAGCCTCGGCACCCAGGGCAAGCCCTCACCCGGGCAGCTGTCCATGGTGATGCGGCTGGAGCGTTCCGGCGACCACTGGTTAGTGAACAAGGTGAATTCGCCGCTGGCGCAGCAGTCGCAGCCGTGAGCCCGGCCGGCGCGCCCGCACCCGATCCCCGAGCGCGGGCGGTGCGCCGACGCCCGAAGAACCGCCGGGCGCAGATCGCGGCGGTGTCGGCGGCCGAATTCGCGGCACTGGGATATCACCGGGTCAGCATGGAGGACATAGCAACCCGGCTGGGCATCAGCTCGACCGCACTATACCGGCACTTCCCCAGCAAGTACGCGCTGTTCGCCGGTGAACTGCTGCGGCTGGGCGAGGTGACCGTCGCGGCGGTGAGCCTGCCCGAGGTGGCGGCCGCGTGGCCACCGCGGAGGCGGCTCGGATACGCCGTCGACGGCATCGTCACCGAGACCATCGCCAATCGGACCACCGTCGGCCTGGCCCGATGGGAGCATCGCTACCTCGACGAACCCGACAAGCGGACGGTGGATCAGCATTTCGCCACCGCGCTCACCGAATTGAGCGACCTGATCGGCGCGGTGCGACCGGAGCTCTCCGACCACGAACGGGTGGTGCGGGCGGTCGGCGTCTTCAGCGCGGCCAGCTGCCTCGGCGACCACCGCGTCCAACTCGCGGCCAAACCCCTTGCCGCCCTACTGAACACGGCCTGCTGGGCGTTGATCGAGACCGACCTCCCCGCCCGGGTGCAGCCGCCGCCCGCACCGCGCGCGGTCGAGATACCGTCCACCCTCAAGCACGAACTCCTACTGCACCAGGCGATCCGGCTGTTCTACGAACGCGGCTACCCCAATGTCAGCGTCGAGGACATCGCCGCCGCGGCGGGCCTACCCTCGGTCTCGGGCGTGTACCGCTACTACCGCGGCAAGGGTGATCTCCTGAACGCCGCCTTCCGCCGCGCCGCCGACCGCATGTCCGCCGTCATCGCCCCCACCCTCTCCGAATCCTCCGATCCCGCTGAGGCTTTGGCCAAACTCATCGACATGTATGTCGCCGGCGCCTTCGACGACCGCGAACTCATCTACGTCTACTTCGCCGAATTCGGCCACGTCCCCGACGACGAACGCGCCACCCTGCGCGTAGTCCAACGCCTCGTCGTAGCCGAATGGGCCACCCTCCTGGCCTGGGTCCGCCCGAACCTCACCACCGCCGAACGCCACATCCTCGTCCACGCCGCCCTCGCCCTGGTCGTCGACTACGGCCGCGTCTTCGGCGACAACGAGCGAATCTGCCCACGCCAGTGGGTGATCCGCCTCATGGAGGCCGTCCTCTTCGGCCATCCTAGGTGCTAACACCTTTGGACGCTCGCGGCGCCGAGTCGCTCGCCGGAGCCTGAGCGAGGGCCGCAAGACAGCGAATCAGGCCTTCAGTGCGCGTTCCAGGCCGTCGGCCACGCGATCGAGGGGCTCGGTATTGCCCTCGGTCCGGCAGAGCACCAGTGCGCCCTCCAGTCCGGCGATCAGCAGCGTCGCCAGGCGTGATCGCCTTCGGCATCTACCCCGATATGGCGTTCGGCGGCTCGATGCACTCGTGCACGATCCAGTTCCTGGGCTTCATCCCCGTCACGGTCAATGGCTGGCACGCGCTGTTCCACCTGATCAGCGGCATCGCCGGTCTCGCGCTCGCGGCGCGCCGATGGCCGGCCGAGCTGTTCACCTGGATCTTCGCGCCCTACTACTTGTTGGTCGCCGCGCTCGGATTCCTCGGCGGCGACCAGGTGCTGCACATGATGGCCGTCGACACCTTCGGCAACATCGTGCACACGATCGAAGGCGCGGCCCTGCTCACCGCCGGAATCCTGGCGGCGCTCAGCGGATTCCGGCAATCAGCGTCACCACGGTGACCAGGCCGATCACGCGTCAGTTGGCGTGCTCGCCGTCGCACCACTGATCGGCGGGGACGACGGCCTTCACTTCGGCGATGTGCTCGCCGCATCCGGCCCAGGTGGTCTTTCCGCAGGTCTCACAGGGAACTGGCTGACACACGGGGTGCTCCTCTCGAACAGACAATCGGACGAGCATCTATATCACAGCGCGACAGTCGATCGAGCCGGCCACCCGCGCCGATCCCGTCCATTACGCGCGCGCCCGCTTCGCGAATGCGCTACTCCCGGGTGGTTCGGTGGTGGGCGAGGATGGCGGTGGTGTCGGCGGTGCGGTCGATTACGGTGCGGGCCAGGTCTATCAGGCGGGTGTTGGTGGCTCGGGCGTAGGCGCGCAGGGCGGTGAAGGCGGTGTCCATGTCGAGGTGGGCCTGTTCGGCGAGCATGCCCTTGGCCTGTTCGATGGCCAGGCGGCTGTTGAGGGCGCCCTGTAGTTGCGCGGAGACCGCGAGGGTGTCGGCCAGGGCGCGGGCGTGCACGATGCCGATGGTGGCGACGTCGGTGATGGCCTGCGCGATGGCGATGTCGTCGTCGCCGAGTCCGCCGGGGCCGGGGGCGAACAGGTTGATCGCGCCGATTCGCTCCTCGCGCAAGCGCATCGGCAACGCGTACACGGCGTGCCAGCCCTGGGCGGAGGCGTGGTCGGTGAACTCGACCCACCGGTCCCGCTCGGCGGCCAATCCCTCTATCCGGACCGGCCGGCCGGTGCGGTAGGCGCTCACGCACGGCCCGGAGTCGGATTGGATCTGGAACAGCTCGAGCAGCCGGGTCGCCTCACTGGTCGAGGCCAGGACCTGCAACCGTTCGAGTTGGTCGGCCAGCAGCACACCGCTGGCCGTGCCGGGTAGCAACTCGCCCAGCACGTCGACGATCTCCTGCGCCAACTCGACCGGGTCGTAGTCGGCGACCAAGGAGTCGGCCAGGTGGACGAACGCCGAGATCAGTACGCGCTCGCGAGCTGTCATCCCTGTCCAACCTCCGTGCGATGTCAGATTCTACGGGCCTCAGCGGCCCGGCTCACCGTCTTCACCGGGGTCGAAACGGAGTCGGCGCGCCACCACATCGGCCGCGACCTGTGCGATCGGGCGCCCGCCGATCAACGCGTGGGCAATCAGCCGGGCATACGCGTCGGCAACCTCGATCCGCAGCTGCACGGCGACCATGCCGGTGGCCTGGTGGATCTCGCGCGTCGAGGTCGCCGACTCCCACCAAGGTCCCAGTCCGCCACCGTTTCCCACGGCGGCCAGCGCGGCGGCGGGTGAGAATCCGGTGGCGCCGAGCAGATCCGGCCGGGGTGCCCGCAGTGCCGCGAGCAGTACCACGGTCAGCACCTCGGCGATCTGCACCGCCGCGGCGAATCCGGCTCGATCCAGCGTGGCGGGTTCGTCGGTGTACAGGTCGAGGGTGCCCACCCGAATCGCGCCCTGGCGCAAGGGAAATGCGAACACCGCGCCACCCCGGCGGCCCTGCCCGGCCGCCGCCAGCAACGGCCAGCGTCCCCCGGCCAGGGCGGCGCCGAAATCGGGCACCAGCACCGGCACGTCGGCCCGATACGCCGCGGGGCCGGGCCCCTCGCCCGCGGCCACCTGCACCTGCGCCCATTCGACCGCGAGCGGGTCCGAGGCGCCCAGCATCTCCCAGCCCGCCTCGCCGGAACGCACCATGATCGCGGCCCGATCCACCGGCAGCAACCGTGTGCACACCGCGCTCAACACGCTCGCGTCGTGCGCCTGCCCGGGGTCCTCCTCGCTGCGGCGCAGCGCATCCATGAATCGCGCTCCGACAGCGTCGGATCCGGTCACCGCTGCACTCCCCACCTCGCGACGGAACCGTCCGCGACGCGCCAGTCTCCGGGGATCAGCACGCCGTGCGGATCGCGGCGGACCACGCTGACCAGTCGCGTCTGCTTCCGTGCGCTGCGCGCCAGCGGATCGAGCGGACCGCGAGTGGCGAACAGATAGCAGCGCCCGGTGTCGACCAGATCGCCGTCGAGATACGCGCACAATTGCTCGGCCGCCCACCCCAGATCCGCGGCCACCACTACCCCGCCGCACTGTGACAAACGGTCGCCGTCGGCCACCCCCGCGATCACCGACCACACCCGCGCCGGGTACGCGCGCTCGTCACAGAGTCCCGCCCATGTCCATCCGAAACCGGTCCACACCATGACCAGTCACCTCGGTTCGGTCCATCGTCGTAGGCGCACTGTCGACGCCGTGGAAGACAACAGCCCAACCGGGGGCCGGGGATGGCGTCGCTGTCGAGAAACGGATTTCCGCGCCCGCGCGCCGAAATCCGTGCAACGCCAATTGTAGGGCCGCGCTTGACGCTTCGACAGGCGATCCGAATCCACCTCAGCAGCGGACGCCGGCGACGGCGAAGCGTTCGACCTCGGCGATATGACCGCCGGTGGAGACGGCGACGGTCAGGGTCGCCGGGCAGGCGACGGTGAAGGGGACCGACGCGGTCCACGCCGCGGCGTTTCCGCCGGCCGGTATGCCGGTCACGTTCCCCACCGGGTGATCCTGGCCGAGGGCGCGGAGCTGGATGTGCAGGCTCTCATCGACGCCGGTGATGGTGCCGCCCACCGTGACCGGGCTCCGAACGGTCGCACCGTAGGCCGGAGTCGTCACCGTCAGGGTGGTGTCCTGGGTGCCGACCGCCTCCCACGGCTTGTCGTTCGCCGCGCCCTCGCCGATCCGGACCAGGTGCACGACCGCGGCCACGGTGGCCGCACCGTTGGGATTGTCGAAACCCACACTCACCCAGGACTCTTCGCCCTGTGTCTTGACCTGCACGACCTTGTTCACCGCGGCGTAGCCCAGATACTGCTGGGTGAACATCTGCGCGATCGACGCCTCGCTGAGATGCCAGGGCTGATGGCCGCCCGGGTCGGCGGATCGCTGCCAGGCGATCGCTTCGCTCACACTGCCGAACGGCCACAGCGGCTGGTAGCCGAATCCGGCCGGGGCAGAAGAGGTCTGGGCCGTCGATCCGGTGGCGCCCACGGTCGAGGACGGGCCCGCGGACGGAATCGCCGCTCCCGGAACCGAAGTCGCGGGCGCGGAGGTCGACGGTTCGGCGCGGTGACCGCCCTCGCGGGTCAGCGCGAACACGACCGCCGCGGCGGCGAGCACCACCGCCACCGCGGCGATCGCGATGGCGATGATCGAACGGCGTTGCGCCGGTGGCGTTTCGGGATTCATGGCGGTCTCCGGGATCTCGCTCGGGTCAGGTGGGGCGGGCCGGGGTGAGCAGGACCGGCACCGGCGCGGCGGCCAGCAGGTGGCGGACCACGCGCGCACGATCGGGGAGCAGCCGTTGCGACCAGCCGAGCACGATCAGATCGGCGTGCCCGGCGGCGACATCGAGGATGTGCTCGCCCGGCGCACCGCTGCGCAGGGTCAGCGTGCGGCAGGACTCGGGCAGGTAGGGGGCGCAGAAGCGGGCGTGGAAGCCCTGTTCCCAGGCGGGGCGGGCGTGGGCGGCCTGATCCCAGTGCGCGGGAGCGGTATCGCGGTCGAAGACGTGCAGTACGGCGATCTCGATGCCCGCCGCGCAGAACATGCCCACGGTCTCGGCGATCGCGTGCACGGCCTCCTCGGTGCCGTCGAGGGGAACCAGCACTCGTTCGAGGGTGTAGTCGCCGGCGGTCTCGGGCGGTACGACCACCAGCGGAACGGTCGTGTGCTGCGCGATCTCCCACGGTCCCTGGGCGCGGGTCAGGACGCCGAGCACCGCCTCGGGGTCTTCGAGCGCGCGGGTGAATTCCGCGCCGGGGCGGTCGGCGGGTACCGGACGCACCTGTGCGCCCGTGGCTTTCGCGAGTGCCGCGGCCACCGCCAGGGCCGGTTCGGAGGGGCGGACCAGAATGTCGTTCACGATTTCCCTTCCTCGCTCCGGGGCCACCGGGATTCCCCGGATATCAGCCGGGGCGGTGCCTCCCCCACCGCCGCCGTCAGCGGCCCGTCGGTGTGGATGCCGACGCCCGTGCGGCTGATATCCAGCCGCACGCAGCGGCCCAGGCATCGAAAAGCCAAGCCCAGCTTCGACCATCGCGCGGGCAGCGCCGGGCGCACGCTCAGCACGCCGTCGCGGACGCGCACCCCGGCGAATCCGGCGAGCATCGCCTGCCACACGCCGCCCAGGGTGGCCATGTGCAGGCCCGACGCGGTGGAGCCGGAGCGGTCGTCGAGGTCGAGTCGCAGCGCGGGCACCAGGGCTTCCAGGGCCGCGTCCGGTTGCCCCGCCCGCGCCAGCAGGGAGGCCATCACCGCGGGTGAGAGCGAGGAGCCGTGTGTCGTACGCGGACCGTAGTATTCGAGGTTGGGCAGCAGGGATTCCGGCGCGACCTCCTCGGGCACGAGGTGGTGCAGCATCAGCACATCGGGTTGCTTGATCAGCTGGGAACCGGTGACGCGCCCCTGGCCGAGCAGGACGTCGGCGGCGACGGGGGCATGGCTGACGTCCGACGCCAGCAGGGGTTCCAATCCGAAGTATCCGGTGAACTGCTCATAGCGACCGTCCGGTCCCAGCTGGTCGACAACCCGATCGGCGAGCTCACGCCAGCTGTCGAATTCGCTTGCCTCGCCCGGGTTCGCGGCCGCCAGCCGGGCCGCGCGGCGCAGGTTCCAGCGGGCCATGACATTGGTGAAGGCATTGTCGTCGACCGATTCATGATATTCGTCGGGCCCGATGATCTGGTCGAGATGCGCGCGACCGCGGGCATCGATTCGCATCCGCGACGCCCAGTAGCGCGCGGTCTCGACCAGCAGGTCGCGCGCCGTGGTGGACAGGTAGCCGGGCCGGCCGGTCCACTCCGCGTAATGGTGCGCGCCCCAGGCGACATCGGCGGTGATGTGTTCCTCCCGCGTGCCCGTGAGGATCGGTACCTCCACGCCGCCGAGGAATCCGCTGCGCGGTGTGACGTCGGTGCCGTCGGCCGCGGACTCCCAGGGGAACCGCGCGCCGCGAAACCCCTCCTCCCGCGCCCGCTCTCGCGCGGCGTCCAGGCGTCGCAGCCGATACGCCACGATGGCCTCGGCCGCCGCGGGATCGATGCTCACCATGGCGGGCAGCACGAAGGCGTCCGCGTCCCAGAACACATGACCGCGATAACCCGATCCCGACAGTCCACGCGCGCCGACCGCGGATTCGCCGTGCGCGCCCGCATTGGCCCACAGCTGGAACAGCGCGAACCGCACAGCCAGTTCGGTCTCCGGGTCGTCGGGCAGCTCGATGCCGACGGTGGACCAGCGCTGCGCCCACGCGTTGCGCTGGGCGGCGAGTAGCCCGTCGATGCCGCGCTCCCAGGCTCGTGACAGCGCCCGGACCGCGCGCTCGGCGCCGGCGCCGCTGGAATCGTCGGCCGTGTAGGCCGCGACGCGATCGAGCCGGGCGGTGTCGCCGTGCCTGCTCCGGGCTTGCCCGGCCGCCACCGCAATGGAGCAGCCTTCGACGGATTCGGCTCTCACACAGCGGATTTCAACCTCGGTCGGCAATCGCGCATCCGTTCCGATCGCCTGCGCGGGGTAGGCCGCGCCGGGCGCGAGCAGCGGCTGCACCCCCGTGATCCGATCGCCCGCCGCCTCGACGCGCATCGCCATCACCCCGGGCAGGTCCGCGCACGCGAACCGGAGGCTGCGGAACTCCCCCGCCGCGTCGGTGCGATACAACACGCCATCGGACAGATCGAGGAACCGCTGCGCGTCGTCCACCGGTGACGCGACCACGATCCGCGTCCACCCGGGTGCACCCAGCAACTCCTGCTCGGGCCCGCTTCCCGTGTACGCGCCCGCCACAAGCACTTCCGGAGCCCGCGTGTCCTCGCCGTCCTCGAGGACGCCCCGGCTGGCTATGCCACCGGATCCGACGGTGTACACCGCGGCATCGGACACACTGTGGCGCAACGGGTTTCCGGTGATCGTCCAGCGGCGGTCAAACTCGGGTCGGCCATCGGCGGGAGCGGTATGCACCGCGGCCTCGTCCCGCACGGCGCCGCCGTGGTGTACCGCGCTGCCATCGTGTGCGGTGCCGCCCTCGTCTACCGCACTGCCGCCGGGCGCCACCGGATGGTCGTCTGCCGCACTGCTCTCACGTGCGGTCCGGACGCCGTCGCCGTCCATCTCCCGAGCCCCTCTCCAGAGCCCACGCCCGCCTGTCCACCCCGCCCCGCCGCGGACTCGCCCCACGGAGACGGGCATTCAGATACTGGAGTACCCAATTTCCGCCCCCGGAAATGCCATCGAGCCCCGAACCGGTCTGCGTCGGTTCGAGGCTCGCTGGGGTGATCGTCCACGATGATCGCTCAGCATGTTCGACTGCCAGGACAGTACGTCCCCGCCGCCACGCCTGGCCGAACTTGTGACCCCGAACACCCACCCTGTCCAGTGGCGGTTCCCCGGTCACGCCGCTGGACGCCGAGGTCAGGCGCTGATCACCCGCTGCGGCAGATCCGTGTTCGTCCAGAGTCGGTCGAGGGTCTCGAAGAAGAGGTCCTCGCTGCGGGACAGGGCCAGGAAGCGATCCCAGGGCGTGTCGCCGAGCGGGTCGCTGAACCAGAAGCCGGGGCGGCGGGGTGCGGGCCAGCCGGTGTAATGGCGGCAGTTCGAGCACCAGAAGTGCGTCAGCGTCATCGGCGTGGCGTCGCGCTGCGCGCCGTGGATGTAGGTCCGCAGGGTTCGGCGGCCGCAGTGGGGACAGTGCTGTTCCTCGATCGCGCCGCTGGGCAGGTTCCGTTCCAGGAGCGCGTCGAATTCACGCAGGGAAAACCCGCGCCAGCGGACCGCGTTGCCGGGCATGGTCTCGATTGCTTCGGTCATCACACCACATGGTCACCAGCCAACCTGATAAAACACTTGCCGCGGCGCCGGATCGATCGGTGAAGTCAATCGCGTATTCGGCGCTGTATTTCAGCTCACCGCCTTTCATCGGATCTCGAGGTCGCGTCCAATTCGCGCTGCGCTGGACGCCGACGGCTAGTATCATCTGACATCTAGCGAAACCTGTTCTACCAGGCCATGTTTGACGCTCTGCCCACGTCCTGGTCGCAAATTGCTCGAAAAGTGCTGGTCTCGAACGTTTCTCAGTGATCGCTTTCCACCGGCTCATCGGAGTTGCACGTTGAAGATGCTCGCACCACCGCGCGAGACGACCCTGTCGGCCATCCATCCGGCGACGCCGGATCACACCGCGGGACAATGTGGGTGAGACTGTATTCGCCGGAATTCGCGGCCGATCCACGCCGATTCCTCACCGAGTCGAGACACCGGCACGGCCCGGTGGTGCCGATCGAGCTGGCACCGGGGGTGCCCGCCGCGCTGGTGCTCAGCTACCGCGACGCATCACCGACCCCGGCCGACGATTCCACGAATTCGCCCGGATCCTCGAACCCGGTGGACGGCTGATCACGCTCGGCATGCACCCCTGCTTCTATGCCGCCCGAGCCGAACGCACCTCCACCGCAGGTGAGCTTCCCGTCGAGGACTATTTCGGAACAAGGACCGTCGAACAACACTTCAACGTCGCCGGCCGGATCTCACCCGCCGCCTCGGTCCAGCAGTTCTACTCACTCGAGGCCACGATCCAGATGATCACCAACGCCGGGTTCGCCATCACCGATCTGCGCGAGCCTCACCCCACCGGTGAGCAATATCAGCAGAACCCATGGTGGAGGGAGAACTTCGTCCGCCCTCTCTTTCTCCTGCTCGACTGCATTCGACGCTGAGGTGGGTCAGGTGTGGATCAGCCGGGTCGCGGTGAGGCGACGGTTGACGACGTCGGCGGCCACGGCGCGGACCGAGGCGCCTGTTTCGAGCGCTTGGGCGCGCAGGGATCGCAGCGCGGCATCGAGGTCGATTCCTTGTGCGGCCGCGATCATTCCGCAGGCCACGTCGACCTCGTGGTAATCCACCACCGGCACGACCTCCGGCATCGGCGCCACGAGCTGGTGAGCGATCGCCTCGGCCGTGAGCGCGGTCAGCTCCTGGGCATCGATATAGGTGCGCGACGACATCGGTGCGGCCCGAGATGAATACAGGTTCACCGAACCGAACTTCGTGGGCCCGATCCGCAAGGGCAGGGCAGCCATTCCGGCCATCCCCCTCTCCGCGACGACCCGGGAGAACACCGGCCACCGCGCCCCACCCTGAATAACATCGGAAACCACCGACGCGCCCGCACTGAACGCATCCAGACTGGGCCCCTCCCCCAGCCCGAACTGCATGTCCTGAATCCAGAGCGCCAACTCATCACTGAAGCCCAGCAGCTCCAGACTCCCCTGCCGCAGCCGCAGCACCACGGTGGCGGCATCCACCCAATCCAAGCAATCGACAAAGCCCACACAAATCCGATTCCCCCACGTCTCCGCCGGGTGGGGCCGTTCGATCGCGTCCATCGCCGCACGTAATCGATCCATACCGAATTCTCCACCCGCACCAACCGGCAAACCCCGCCGGTTTCCACCACCGCAACGCGAAATGTACGACCGCGTAACCGGATTCCTCCAACCCGAGCCGTCGCCTAGCCCGCCGGTAACCACACGACAGAGATCTGGAACTGCATGGGGTGAATTGCGGTCCGAGGTTCGGTGGATCAGCGAAGGCGGTTGACACTCCGTGGCGTGCGCGAGACACGCTGATCGGAGGTGGATGTGCTGGTAAAGGTCGGATGGGAGTCAGGTCTCGTCGCCGCTGGAGGCAACGCCATGTTCCGGAGCTGGAATCATCGGTCGGCTGTGGGGATTTCGTGGGTGAGGAAGGGACTGGTTCTATTCGGTTCGGTGTTGGCCGTCGCTACCGTGCTCACGACGGCGCCGCAGGCGCGGGCCGGGGAGGAATCGTTTCTCGCGCCGATCGTGGTCGGCGAGAAGGCATTCGAGCCGGGGATGCATGTCGCGCCGGATGGGACGCTCTACATTGAAGGACCGACCGGTGTGCTTTCGGTCGGGATCTCCTCGCCCAGTATTCTTTTCCGCTCGCGTGACGATGGCGCGACCTGGGTGGCGACCGCGCCCGGATTGCGCAGTTACCTGCCCGGTGGGGGCGACGCCACGCTCGCCATCGCGCCCAATGGCGATCTCGCCCTGGCCGATCTCTGGGCCGGGAGTTCGACCGTGTCCAGGTCCTCGGATCAGGGTGATTCCTGGATACCGCTCCCGGCGGCCGGACTTCCGGTGCAGGACCGGCCCTGGCTGGCGAATTCGGGGACGGCCGTGTATCTCGCCTATCACCAGTTGCCGGGCGGGATCGGGGTGTCGAAATCGTTCGGCGACGGCCTGTTCTATCCGCAGACCACCGTCGCCGCCACCATCGTCGATCAGGAAGGTTGCGTCACCTGCGCGTCGGGCACCATCGTCGCCGCGCCCGGAACCACATTCCTCACCGATCGCGTCGGCGTCGTCTTCAGCACCCAGAACGGCGGCGTGAAGTTCAGCCGATCCCTCGACGGCGGGCTCACCTGGTCGGTGAAACCCATTGCGCCCTCGGGCAATGCCGATACCACCCTCGTCTTCCCCACGGTCGCCGACGCCGGCGGCGGCAACCTCGCCATCGTCTGGCTGGAGGTCACCGGCGGCCGCAGCATCGTCCGCCTCGCCACCTCCACCGACTGGGGCGACACCTGGTCACCGCCGCGAACCCTCACCGCCGCGGGCACATCGGTCTACCCCTGGGTGGCCGCCAAGGGTTCGAAGATCGCCGTCTCCCTCTACTGGAACAGCAGCGCCTCCACCCCCGACACCACCCCCGCCGACACACCCTGGTACGAGTCCTACACGGAGAGCACCGATTTCGGCGCGACCTTCACCCCCTTGGCCACCGTCGACCCCACCCCGGTGAAGGTCGGCCCCATCTGCACCGGCGGCTCCTCCTGCGGAGAAGACCGAGAACTCGGCGACTTCCAATCCGTGGCCATCGACAATCAGGGCCGATCGGATCTGGCCTACAACCGCTGGGCATCCGACGGCACCGCGGTGGAGGTCCGCTTCACCCGCCAGTGCTGAGCGAGGCCCGGAAGCCGCCGACGGGCTTCAGCGGGTCGGGATCGGAAGGCTCGTGCTCTCGACGCGGCTCGCGGTGATCCGCTCCGCGGCGAGTTGGGCGGCGCGGCTGCCGTCTTCGCCGCCCAGGCGGGCGATGATCCGCTCCAAGGGACTGATCTCGCCGTATCCACCCCAGTGGCCCTCCGGAATATTGGTGGGGAACACCCAGATCCGGCCGGGATCGCGCGGCCACGCACCCGCTTCGGCGTCGAGGATCGCGGCGGTCACATCACGAATGACCCCGGCGCGCTTGGCCTCGTCGAGCTGACCCTCCGGAACCGACGGAACCACCTTGTAGCGCGGCGCGTCCGCGAGTTCGCCGCCGACGTAGACGGCCGCCGGGCGGTGCAGGAACACCCACGAGACCGACCGCGTGACCGGGTCCGCGGGGTCGAATCCCTCATGGTGGATGAGGATTTCGGTGATCTGGTTCATCAGCGCCGCCTCGCGGTCGGCCGTGAACGTGCCCTCGGGGATGTAGACATCGAGCATCGGCATTGCCACCAACTCCTGAATTTAGTTTTGAAACCTAGATGGCCGACGCTAGGCAGCTGGGTAGCGATTGTCAACCCAGATGATTAGGGTGGTGCCATGGATTCGGACCAGCGCATCGACACGGTGAACTGCTCCATGGGCCGCGCATTGTCGGTCGTCGGCGAACGATGGTCGCTGCTGATCATGCGGGAAGCCATCGACGGCGCGACCCGGTTCAGCGACTTCCGCGACCGCCTCGGCATCGCCAGCAACCTCTTGTCAGCCCGCCTCGACAGCCTCGTGGACGCCGGTGTCCTGCAACGCATCCCGTATCGAGAGCCCGGCAGCCGGCAACGCTACGAATACCACCTGACCGAACGCGGCCTGGATCTGCGCCCGACGCTGCTGGCGCTGCTGGAATGGGGCGACAAGTACCTCGCCGACCCCGAAGGCCCGTCGGTCGTGGTCCGCCACCACTCCCCCGACACCGACCACGACTGCGACGAACCGGTCCGCCTCGTGCTGGAATGCGCCGCGGGCCACACCCACCTGCCGCCCACCGCGATCCGCCGCACCCCCGGCCCCGGCGCCCGGTTCCTGCGATCCGAATAACCTCCCGGGTTGCGTTCATCGCGAACGCAACCGACGCCTTCACCCGCTCAGCACAACCACGCACCGAGCAGGCTCGCCAGGTATCCGAGTATCCCGATGTACCCGAGGCCACCCAGCCACTTGGCCAACCAGCCGCTGTCGTCCAGGTGCGGGTCCAGGCGAATGACCGCCAGCAATGGCACGAGTACCTCGCCCTCGACGTCGGTGCCATCGGGAAAGGTCAGGGCGCACAACAAGAGAAAGCCATCTGCGGTCAGCAAGGCCGGATGAGTGCATTGCTCACCGAAGTAGCCGGTCAGGACCAATGGACCGAACGCGAGCACGGGCAGCGTGCCGAACGAGAACACAGCGAAGAACAAGAACACCCAGCCCATCGCGAACAACCGAAGAAGCAGAGCGGCGAACACGACCACCAACTGGATCCAACCGATCGTCTGACTGGTCATCACCGAATGTCTCACCTGCCTCTCGGTCGTGCCGCTGATCCATTGCCAATCGATTCATGATCGGGCAGAACGACAATCGAGTTCTAGCACCACCCTGGAGAGGACCACTGCGGCATGGCCAGTCGATACCCCTACGCGCGCAGAACAGACGACGGAGGGATCCTCATCCCCAAGGCATTCCACCTCCCCGACGGCATCATTGCCGACGGTCATGAAATCGTGCACCCAGACGACCCTCGATACGCCGAGCTCGATCACATCCTGCGGCAATGGGATGCGAACCACCCCGATGCCGAGGACGCACCCCCACCGCAGGTCGGAACATTTCTGAAAGGCCGGGATACCGCCGCTGTACCGCACGGCGCATGGGCGCGAATCGTACAGCGACTCAAAGGTAATCGGCACAAGTGACAGGCTCACAGCACCGGTCGTCGTGGCGGTTCAACCCAGATCGTCGTAGTCGAAGCGCTCGTCGTAGGCAAGCGGAGCCGCGCTGTCGGGCCACACGAGTGGGCCGCGGGTCCAGGTCGGCGGGAAGTCCTCCAGCGTGACGAAATCGTCCGATCCAATCTGCAGCGCGTACATCGGACCGCTCGGAAACTGAGGATTCAAGCGAATATTCAGCCATTCGCCCTCGTGGTGCGCGCGCAGCCAGGAATGTCGCCGTGGGTCGGCGGTCCAGTGCAGTGCGCAGTCCTGAAGGTGGCGCAAGCGGGCCATCGCCTGTTCGATTTCCATCGGTTTCTCCTGGGCGCTGAGGGTACCAGCCGCAACGTACTCGGCCCAGACCCGGCCTGGGAGGCAGACACCGGTTCACGACTACTCGGCGTCCACTCGCCGACAACTGACTGTCGATACGCTTGGTCTCCATTGGCAGGCCGCCCAACGCATTTCCGCTGTGAGCATGGAAGTTGGCGTTGAAGGGACCTGCCTACAGGACAATTGGAGGATTTGTCGACATGCTGCCGGAAACCACAAGGCCTGCTGGGGAATCCGATGATTCCCTCGGATGATTGGCTATACGTGGAAATACGAAACCGCTACTGGCAGCGAGTTCGACAGTTGGACCGCAATGACTACGACCTCCGGATTCCACCGCGTGATCGGACCTGGTACATCCTCAACCCGCCACTCGCCCGTGCCGAGGTCACGAATTTCGAGGACAGGCACGGGATTACGCTGCCGCATGCCTATCGGAAGTTCGTCACGGAGGTCGGCAACGGTTTGACCGGACCTTACTCGCCATTGACACCGCTGAAACTGTCCGTCTTCGCCACCGAGCTCGCCCGGCCATCCCGCTTGGTCGCGGATATCTCGGCCGACGATGCCAGGGATGTGCAGCCCGAGGACGACAGCTGGTCCTTCGTCGACGGAACAATCCAGCTGAGCGACGAAGAGGATCAATCGACGAATCGGCTCGTGGTAAACGGCTCCGGCCTGGGTTCGATCTGGAATTATCACTGGCATACCGGCTACCGGTCTTGGGGCACGTTCAGCGAGTCCTCGCTCCCGGATCTCGCGAAGCTGAATGTCACCACCGCTGCCGCACGGCACGACAGCCTATTCCTACACTCCGACATTCTCGAGAACCACTGCCTGGATGATTTTCGCCGCTGCTGGTCCAACAGCTTCGGCGAATACCCGCTGCCGAGTACCGCGACACGCAGATGGAATTTCGTCGATGCCAACCGCCGCCGCACAATCCTCGAATTCCATGTGACACAGCAGTTCGACCGCCTCGATCTCGGCACGATACACAGCCGGTTCAAGACCGTATTCGTAGACCTGACCACCGGAAAGCGCAAAGGTGGCGGCCGGTACGTCATCGGACAGAACTGGACCGGACGACACGTGGTCACCGCGGGCTGGGACAGCGGCACAGCACGGCTGCTGCTACACGCGGGCAGCCTTCCGATGAACGCCTTCGACGAGACGACCGGCACAGCGCTTCGAACCCGGTCGGCAACCGTCGCCCTCCAACCTTGAACAGGGTCGGCGATCGACGAGCTGACGTTATCCCATCGGTGACCGCAAACCCGTTGCATCCGTTGTTTATCCGATGCCTATCACGGTTCGACAAACTTTCGAGGCGGAATTCCGCACCATAATCCCACTCTCCTTGGAGCACCGATGACCGACCGTCAGTTGTATCCACCAGTGCACGTACGCAGAGCTCCGAGCGCCTTCACCGCCGTCACGGCGGGTGTGCTCGCTCTGCTCGGGGGACTCCACCACGGTGTCATCGGATTGCTGGTACTGCCGTCCATCAACGATCTGATCGTGAGTGATCCCGAGTTCGACCCGACGGGCTACTGGACCAAAATCAAGGTACTGATCATGATCGAGCCGGCGTTCGGGATTCCGCTGCTCGTCGGCGGAGTGATTATGTTGCGACGCAAGCGGATCGCACGGGTATTGATCGGCGTGGGCGGCCTCGGCGTGCTGATTCTCTCCATCACCGCCACAGTGTCCTCCTACTACCACGTGGCTCCCCAGGGCACACCCGTCCTACTCGATTCGCCGGCCACCGCGTTCGCCCTCGCGGGCACCGCGTTCAACGTGACGATGCTCGCGCTGACCTTCCTACCCAGTACCTCACGATGGCTGGCACACCGACCGTGACGCGTCGAGACTCGGTGATCGTCGTGGCGGCCCTGACCGTCGCGGCGGCCCTGACCGTCGTCGGCATGATCGAGATCCATTACTCGACAACGGGATCGGGTCGGCGAAGCACTGAAATCACGTTCGGGACGGCGCGACCACAGCCCGGCGGCGAGCTCGACCTGCGACTGTCCGACAGCGGCGAGGCACTCGCCGAACCCGACGCATGCGCGCTCTTCAGCGATGCGGAGATCACCGCGATCCTTCCGCAGGCCGAGCACATCACCCGAAAACCGGAACCGGTCAGTCACATCCCGCAACTCGGCGAAGGCACCCGCGAACAACGGCTGCGGTCACGCGCCACCTTCTGGCCGCGAGGCCAATGCGACTACAACTTCGACCTGACTTACTTGCACATCGCGCGGATCACGTTCTCGATTCACGCGATTTCGACACCGGAGTCGATCGCCTGGTACTACGACACGGTGAAGGACGGGTACATGTACGACACGGGGTTCGCAGATCACGGACAGGTCTGGAGTGCCGACGCATGCTTCTCCGAACGCGGAATCGCCTTCTGCCGCTACGGACGCGTCTATCTCGACGTGCGGCTCTTCACCCCTGCCACGACGTTCACCGATCGTGAATGGCAGGACCGGCTCATGCCGCTGATCGGCCCCATGCTGGCCGCGAAAACAAGCTCATAATCTGCCGTTCCACTTGGTCTCCACGCTGATCACCGGCTGCCCGCCCTCGCGGTGGACGCGAGCCTGATCGTTCACGGATCGGAGCTGGGCCCGCTGGTTCGGCGGCGCCACCGAACGGAGAAACCCCGGATCGCGGGTCACAGGTCCGCATTATCCGGGGTTGCTGTCAGCTAGTGTCGTGAGTCGTTGATTCGTTGGCAGTAGGCGGCGAGAGTTTCGAGGATCTCGTCGGCGGTCTTGGTCCAGACGAAGGGTTTCGGGTCGGCGTTCCAGGCGTTGATCCAGGCTTGGACGTCGGCTTTGAGTTCGGTGACGCTGCGGTGGGCCGAGCGGCGCAGCTTGCGGTTGGTCAGCTCGGC
>NZ_BAAFGR010000075.1:0-34691 GCF_041154655.1 Nocardia sp. JMUB6875 | reverse complement strand
CCTCTACACCAGCCCCCGCACCCTCCAGCGCCGCCTCGCCGAATCCGGCACCACCTGGCGCCTCGAGGTCGACCGCGCCCGCAAAAGGCATGTGGAAGACCACGATTCCCGGCGCGTCTCGAAACTATGACCCCCCCGGACAGCGTGCTGCTGGCACGGTTCGTGCTGGTGCGGGCGCGCGCGGCGGGGGTGGACGCGGTGGAGCTGGCGCGGGCGGCGGGTATCGGGCCGGGTGCCCTCGACGGGGCGTCGGGAAGCGTTCCGGGGCAGTGTTATCCGCGGCTATGGGAGTTGTTCGAGCGGCAGATCGAGCAGCCGCAGGTGGGATTGCTAGCGGCCGAACGGTATGGAATGGGGGAATTGGGGTTGATGGACTATTTGGTGGCCACCGCGCCGACCGTGGGCGAAGGGTTCCGGGCCGCAGCGGAATTCGGCTCACGGTTGACCACCACCAGACGAATGGACGTGGTCGCCGACACCGAGCGACACCTGACCGTCGCGGCGGCCACCACGGCCGAGGGGCGTGGCGCGGAGCTGGCCGCCCAGGCCAGCTTCGCGTTCCTGGTCTCGCGGGCCCGCCTCGCGGCGAAGGCCCCGATCGCACCGGCCGCGGTCACCTTCCGGCAGCCCGCACCGCGTCACCACGCGGCGTTTACCGAATTCTTCGGCACCGCCGCGATCGAATTCGGGGCCGACGCCGACACTCTCACCCTGCATCACGCCGATCGCGACCGGCCGCAGCCCGGTGCGGATCCGAGCCTCGCCGCCGTGCTGCGCCGCAGCGCGGCCGTCGCCACCCTGTCCACACCCCCGGCCCGCGCCTGGGTGGATCTGCTTGCCGCGGAGTTCGATTCATTGCCGCTCGCGACCGTGACGCCGGACGACATGGCCCGGCGGCTGGGTATCAGCGCCCGGACACTTCGGCGGCGGTTGGCGGCGGCGGGCACCAGTTGGAGCCGGGAGTTGGCCGGCGCGCGCGGCCGGGCCTTGGGGTGATGGGCGCTCGTGACTAATCGATCCGATTGCCACGACAGCATTCTCATGGCGCGTTTCGCGTTGGAGCGGGCGGCCCGCGCCGGACTCGATCCGGACCGCATCGCCCGGCTGGCAGGCGTGCCATCCTGGCGCGAGGGCGGTGAGGGCACCCGGGTGGCCCCGCGCTGCTGCCTGCGCGCGTGGGAGCTGCTGGAGCAGGAGTCCGGCGATCCCGATATCGCCCTGCGGGTTTCGGAGGAGAGCACCACCGGCGAGTTCGGGCTGCTGGAGTACCTGTTCCTGTCGGCCGCGACTCTGGGCGCCGCCCTGGACGCGTGCGTGCGCCACAGCGGCAGTCTCACAACGAGTTACAGGTTCCGGATCGCGGAGCGCTCCGAACACGAGGTCTGTTACGAAGTGGTCTCGGTGGTCGACGACTGCCGGGGTCGAGAGCTGTTGGTACAGGCCACCTTCGCCCTGATCGTCGGCCGGGGCCGCGCGGCCACCCGGTATCCGGTGGTCCCGTCCCGGGTGCGCCTGCGGCAGGCCGCCCCGGCCCGCCTCGACGCCTTCGCCGAGCTGTTCGGCACCCGCGCAATCGAATTCGGGAGCGACGCCGACACCCTCACCCTGCGGACGACGGATCTGGCGCTGCCCATGAAGTCCGCCGATCCCGAATTGACGGCGGTCCTGCTGACCTACGCGGCCACCCTGCCCGCCACTCCCGAATTCGGGGTGACCTGGCTGGATCAGCTCGGCGATGCCCTCGACACCGCCCTCGCGGACGGCGTGGCGACCCTCGAAGTGGTAGCGCGGCGGCTGCTGACCTCACCAAGATCATTGCAACGGCGCCTGGCCGACGCCGGAACCACCTGGCGCCGCGAGGTGGACCGCGCGCGCCGCCGCAGATTGCAACGGGCCGAACACCTTCCACGCGCCCAGCAGGCGGAATTCCTCGGATACGCCGATCCGGCGAGCCTGCGGCGGGCCGTGAACCGCTGGCGCGACCGCCCGGATTCCTAGAAACCCGACCCCGCTCGCACGCCGAAATCGCACCTACCGTACGGTATTCCGGCAACCACACAGCTAGGTTGGCGTGTCCCCGGCCGGTTTGGCGTCTTCGGAACTCCCCCGCGGCGTCCCCGGAAACAAGACTGGTCGGATACGCCATGACGCGCCGGCCGCGAGGCACGCCACGGCGTTACGGATGTGTGGTCGCGGCCGACGCTGTCCACGGCCACGCATCCACCGCACCATCCACCGGACCGGTTAATCGATTGGAGCTTCCTCGTGGCCCACACCGCAGAAACCGCCACCGCGTACGTCGTCACCGCCGTGGAGGCCAAGGGCACCGCCACCCGGCACGACTTCGACATCCCGGCGATCGTCAGCGCCACCCACAGCCTCACCGAGAGCTGGGATTTCCACAGTGTGGACCGGAACATGTTCTGGAACATCGTCGCGACATTCCTGGAGCACTAGACGCGGCATGGGTGAGATCGACGGCGCCGCCACCGAGACCGGTGGCGGTCCGGTCGCGGACGCCTATTGCAGTTCTACGGAACTATTCAGCATTTTGACTTTCGATATCGAATTCGATACGTTGGCTTCGCACCTCGATAGGCGAGGCTCCTACACGAACACAGGCCACTGATCCGACGACGTCGAGAGACGCCCAGGCTCAGGACAGGTTTCCCCGGATTAAGGGGTTACCCCAGGTGGCTTCCCGAACAACGGGATACGTCGTGCAGTGCCGAAGCTCTGACGAGAGGGGTGCCCGTACGCCGTTCGGCGTGGCCACCTCCCCGTGCGATGGATTATCGATCCCGACGCCCGCGTGCGTCCCGGCGAGAAGGCGGTGAGAGAAGACATGCAATCCGGCGACAGTCCGTATCCGAGTCCGGGTCGACCTATGACCCTCTCCCTCTCCCGCCGCGATCAGACCTGAGCGCAGCCCCTTCGGCATGCCCGAAAGCTCTTGCGGCGGAGCAACTTCCGCAGAGGAGCACAATCATGGCCGTCATCGCCATCACCCCGCGCACCGGCACGCTCACGGCGACGCTGAGCGGGATCGCCCGCCGCCTCACCGTCCGCGCCCGGCTCACCGACCAGGAGCGCCACAACATGCAGGCCGCCCGCTCGCGGGTCGCCGTCTACACCGCCTCGCTGGGCGGACACCCTTTCCACAGCTGAAATAGAGAATTTCGCAGCGTAATTCCGGTAACAATTCCCGCAATTACGCATTCAACCGATGCCGTCCGCACAAATGTGCGCGACGGAATTCAATGCTGCCCCGATACCCGTGCGGGCAGCCATTGCATGAGGGGAACACCCGATGAGGATCCGCACGCTCATGATGGCCGCGGCCACCGCCGCCGCCACCATGCTCACCGTCCAGGCCACCGCCTATGCCGATACGCCCGTTCCGAACGACACCACGCTCGCCGACGCTCCGACCTTGCACGTCGACGCCAAGATCGTCGGGCAGGCCGTCGAACTGCACACCGGTCTCGGCACGCTGCGCGTCGCCGACCGGCACCTGCAGATCGTCGATCCGAAAGGCGTTGTGGTCGGCGCGATTCCGCTGACCCTGGTCAAGGGCGACACGGCCTACCCCGTCGACGCGCACATCGACGGCAATGACGCCACCCTGACCCCGGCCACCGATCGCACCCGCCTGCTCACAGACGACGAGCGCCGCCTGCTCTCCCCGGCCGCCGCGGCCATCGCCGGCGGTGACAGCCCCGAGGACCGGATGAACGACGCCATGGCCAACGCGAATACCGAACTGGGCCTGGCCGTCTCGGTCGGCACCCTGCTCGGCGCGATCATCGGCGGCCCGCTCGGCTGCGTCTTCGCCGGAGCCCTGGGCACCTTCATCGCCACCCCCGGTATCGGCACAGTGGCCGGGTGTCTGCTCGGCGCCGTCGCCGGGGCGGGCATCGGTGTGGTCGCCTTCAACCTGCTGATCGGTGTACCCGCGCTCATCGCCTCGGGCATCCACGCATACAACGTCATGACCGCGCCGCCCGCCGAGGACAACTGATGACCGCAGAACTCGTAATCCCGAACAGCCCCAAGACATCTCCCGATGTCGCGCGGCCGCGCACCGGGTTGCGTCCCGCCGACTACGCACTGGTGGCCGGTGTGGTCGTGCTGACGCTGCTGGTGCTGAAGCTGGGTCGCGACATCTCGGTGCCGTGGGTGCCGGGCGACAGCCCCGACGCCGTCTCCACCGATCTGTCGAACCTGCCCTACTACGCGGCCCGCACCACGCTGCGCATGTTCCTGGGCCTGGGCCTGTCCATGGTCTACACCCTGGTGGTGGGCCAGCTCGCGGCCCGCTCGCGGCGGGTGGAGAAGATCTTCATCCCGATGACCGACATCCTGCAGTCGGTGCCCGTGCTGGCGCTGGTATCGATCACGGTGACCCTGTTCATCGGCCTGTTCCCGGGCTCGATGCTGGGCGCGGAGGCGGCCTGCGTGTTCGCCATCTTCACCGCGCAGGCCTGGAACATGGCCTTCGCCTACTACCAGGCGCTGCGCAATATCCCCCGCGAACTCGACGAGGCCGGGCGCATGATGCGCCTGACCCGCTGGCAGCGGCTGCGCCACGTGGAGATTCCGGCGGCCACCATTCCGCTGGTGTGGAACGGCATGATGAGCTTCGGCGGCGCCTGGTTCATGCTGGCCTCCTCCGAGATCATCAGCGTCTCGGGCCGGGATCAGGCCCTGCCCGGCATGGGCAGCTTCATCGCCGCGGCCACCTCCGACGCCGCCGTGGGCAAGCTGATGGCGGGCGCGGGCGTGATGGTGCTGTGCATCGTCGCGGTCAATGTGCTGTTCTGGCGGCCGCTGACCGCGTGGGCCGAGCGGTTCCGGGTGGAGCAGACCGAGGCCGCGGTCGCCCCGCGCAGCCTGGTGCTGGATCTGGTGCGGCGCAGCACGATTCCCGCGCGGGTCGGGGCGCGGCTGCGGCCCGTCGGCGAGGTCGTCGACCGCGCCATGCGGGTGTTCGGGCGCAGCACCCGCTCCGCGTGGGACGACAAGCGCGGCAGCCGCGCCGGGGATGTGCTGTTCTTCGGCCTGGTGTTCGCCGGAATGGCCTGGGGCGCTTGGACCTTGGCCACCTACCTGGACCGGACCGTCGGCTTCGCCGAATTCGGGCCCGCCACCGCCATGGGCCTGGTCAGTCTCAGCCGCGTGGTGGTGCTGCTGATCGTGTCCACCATCGTGTGGGTACCGATCGGCGTGTGGATCGGCATGAATCCGCGCATCTGCCGGTTCGCGCAACCGGTGGTGCAGGTCATGGCCAGCTTCCCGGCGCAGTTCCTCTACATCTTCGTGATCGCGGGACTCACCTACACCGGCATCTCGCTGAATATCGGCGGCACTGTGCTGATGGCGCTGGGCGCGCAGTGGTACGTGCTGTTCAACGTGATCGCGGCCGCCGGGCAGATCCCCACCGATCTGCGCGAGGCCATGGACGATCTCGGCGTGCACGGCCGGGAGCGCTGGAAGTCGCTGATCCTGCCCGCCATCGCACCCGGCTACATGGTCGGCGCGATCACCGCGTTCGGCGGCGCGTGGAACGCCACGCTGGTCGGCGAGGTGGTCGACTCCGGCAATACCCATCTCGAGGCGTTCGGCCTGGGCGCGTACATCACCAATGCCACTTCCCATGACGAGTTCGCGAAGGTGCTGCTCGGCACCCTGGTCATGAGCATCGTCACCGTCGCCATCAACCGGCTGGTCTGGCGGCGGCTGCAACGCACGGCCGAGCAGCGATTCGCCTTGAACTGAAACATCTTTCGAAAGGAGGGCAGGCCATGACTCTCACCATGAACACTGCCGCCCCCATCATCACCGTCGACAAGGTCACCAAGAACTTCACCAACCCCTCCGGCGAGCAGCTGCCCGTGCTCTCGGACGTCTGCCTGGAACTGCGCGAGGGCGAAATCGTCGCGCTGCTGGGCAAATCCGGCTCCGGCAAGTCCACCCTGCTGCGCATCATCGCCGGGCTGGTGCAGCCCTCGGCGGGCACCGCGCGGCTGCGCGAGGCGGAGATCACCGCGCCGAATGCCAGCACCGCCATGGTGTTCCAGACCTTCGCGCTGCTGCCCTGGCTGACCGTGCGCCAGAATGTCGAACTCGGACTGCGCGCCCAAGGGGTTTCGGCCTACGAGCGCGGCGAGCGGGTGACCGACGCCATCGACATGATCGGGCTCGACGGCTTCGAGAACGCCTATCCCAAGGAGCTTTCCGGCGGCATGCGCCAGCGCGTCGGCTTCGCCCGCGCCCTGGTGGTGCAGCCGGAGGTGCTGCTCATGGACGAGCCGTTCTCGGCGCTGGACGTGCTCACCGCGGAGAACCTGCGCGGCGAGCTGATGCGGCTGTGGGCCGAGACCGCCTTCCCCACCAAGACCATGCTGATGGTCACCCACAATATCGAGGAGGCGGTGCTGCTCGCGGACCGAATCCTGGTGCTGGACAACAATCCCGGGCGCATCAAGGGCGAGATCCGGGTGGGCCTGAGCCAGCCCCGCGATCCGCGCAGCCCGGCCTTCCAGGCCCTGGTGGATCAGGCGTACCGGCTGTTCACCGACGGCGGATTCGACGGCGACCGGGCGAGCATCGCGCCGACCCCCACCACCCGCCCGCTGCCCGACGCCGGGGTGGACGGCATCGCCGGCATGCTGGATCTGGTGGCGGAGCAGGGCGGCCGCGCCGACCTGCCGGATCTGGCCGCCGGGTTGCGTTTCGAGGTCGACGATCTGATGCCGCTGGTGGATGCCGCGACCATGCTCGGCCTGGCCACCGCCGCGGACGGCGACCTCGAGCTCACCGTCGACGGGACCATGTTCACCCAGGCCGATATCGACAGTGCCAAAATGATTTTCGCGCGGCTGGCCCGCGCCAAGGCGCCGCTGGTCGCGACCATCGATCACGCCCTGGGCACCGCGCAGAACCATCGCATGCGCGACGGGTTCTTCCTGGATCTGCTGCGCCGCGGCTTCACCGAGGAGTCCGCCCAGCAGCAGCTGCGCATCGCGATCGACTGGGGCCGCTACGGCGAACTCTACGAATACGACGCCGACGAGCACCTGCTGATGCGGGACCCGGCGGCCTGAGGACAGGTGCGGCCGCCCGAGCCGGGCTCAATTCGTCCGGGACCGTGGGACTTCCGCGATAATGCGGTACCGACGGCCCCGGACGAGTTCGGGTCGGTAGCGCACGGCCGGATCGGCCATGATGGGCCGGTCGCTCCGGCTGTCCACCGTCATGATCGCGCTCGTGACCAGCATGGTGTTCTTCATTCTCCCGGCCTCATTCTCCCAGGTGTTCGATCGGCCCGAACTGCTGCTCGTAGTTGCTCATGCTGTCGTTCAGGGTCTGCATCAGCCGAAAGACCATGGACGGCGGGAACTTCACCCGGGTCACCACCTGAACAGGTTGCCGCACAACGGGTCTGCCGCTGTCGTCGACGCCGGGATCGGTGGGCAGGTGCACGACGAAGTCGAGGGTGAAGTCGGTGCGGTTGTACCAGCAGGTGAAGCCGTTGGCGTAGACCCCGGCACTCCAGGCCTCCGGCACGATCACCTCGACGTTCACCGGTGGTGTCGCATCCGTCATGAGTACACCTCCCCACCGGTGATCTCAGCTACTGACGCGACGAGAACTGCTGCCGGGTCTGCTGCCGGAATTGCTGGAGCTGCAGCTCCTGCTGACTTGCTCGATCCTGTGCGCGGGTGGCCTGATCATCGGCCTGCTGCGCCAGCTGATTGGCCTGATCGGCCTGATCCTGCGCGCTCTGCGCCTTCTGCTGCGACTGCGCGGCCTCGTTCTGGGCCTGCTGCGCCTGGTTCTGCGCCTGCTGGGCCTGGCTCTGCGCGCGGTCCGCCTCGTTCTGCGCCTGCTGCGCCTGGTTCTGGGCCTGGTTGGCCTGCTGCCGGGCCTGCTGCGCCTGCTGCGTGGCCTGGTTGGCCTCGCTCTGCGCCATATTCGCCTGATGCTGGACCTGCCGCGCCTGCTGCTGCGCCTGCCGGGCCAGGCTCTGCGCCTGTTGCGCGTACTGCCGTGCGCTCTGCGCTTCCTGCCGGGCCTCGTCGACACGCATCTGGAACACGTCGATATCCCGCTGGCTCACGGTGCCCTCACGCGTCGCTTCCGCGGTCTCCTGTGCCATTTCGACTCCAATGCATCCGTTGGGGGGATGTCTACTTCTGGGGGATGTCCACTTCACCGATGGAGTGTGACGTGACAATCCTCTGCCCCTTGGGAATTGGCCGCAATGCGCCCGGAACCTGTTCGAAACATCTGACCGGCGAGTAGCTAGGATTCGAAAATCGGTATGGCACAGGGTTTATCGAATGATCTTGGATGTGCACATGATCGGCAAACCATGTCAAGGGGCGGTACGCCGGGCACGGGCGCGGCGCTTGCCCTCGTGCATGGCCTGCACCCGCGCGACCGGGATGGTGTGCCCCTCCTCCACCAAATCCGCTGGGAGTTCCTGAGGTTCGGGCATGGCCTCGGCCCAGGGGTCGCGGTCGCCGAGCAGTTTGGCGGCGGTGCGGATGGTGAAGTCGTGCGGATCGACGCTCGGCAGGTCGGACCAGGCAACCGGGAAGGAGACGGTCGCGCCCGGGCGGATACGTGGGCTGTATACGGACACCACCGTCGCGCCGCCCGCCCGGGTCGAATCCAGAAACACCTTGCCGCCCCGGTCTTCTCGAATGAACGCGGTGGTGGCGAGAGCCGGGTCGAGGCGTTCGGCGCGCGCCGCGATGGCGCGGGTGGCCGCCGCCGCGTCCTCGAGATCGATGCCGGGGCGCACCGGTACGAAGATGTGCACGCCCTTGGAGCCGCTGGTTTTCACCGCCCCCGCCAACCCGTCGGCCTCCAGGGCCTGCCGGATGAGCTCTGCGGCCGCCACCACCTGACCGAAGGCCGCGTCCGGCGCGGGGTCGATATCGAGCACGAGATGCGTCGGGCTGCCGGAGTAGTCGGCTAGGCCCTCGGCGAGCAGCAGGGTCACGTGATACTCCACGGCCCGCTGATTGCCGAACCACAGCAGCGTGCGCACGTCGTCGCACACCGCGTAGGAGATCTCGCGTTTCGAGCTGCCCGCCCACAGCGTCGCCCGCTGGACCCAGTCCGGGGTGTACTTGGGCAGGTTCTTCTGCATGAAGGGTTCCTGACCGGGCCGGACCCGCACCACCGAGAGCGGGCGGCCGCGCAGCGACGGCACCATGCGCTCGCCGACCGCCTCCAGATAGTCGATCAGATCGCCCTTGGTGGCCTCGGCCCCGTCGAACAGGGGGCTGTCGAGGCTGGAGAACTTCAGCCCGGCCCGTGCATCGTCACCCATCGACCCACCATGCGCGCGGTCGTGTCCCATGTCCAGTCGATAGCCCCGTGTCCAGTCGATACAGCGTGTTTGGTTTTCCTCGAGGACCGCTCGAGCCGGGATTCACATACTCGGACCGCGGACAGCGACGTTCGGGATTTGTCTCGCAGTAGCCCCGGCTACCAGCAGGATTCGGAAGACAACAATGAACGCCAGTGTGATCGCCATGTTTCCAGGCCAGGGTTCACAGCGTGAGGGCATGGCCGCCCATCTGATCCGGGAGCATCCCGGTACGGCGGGTGCGGTCTTCGAGCGCGCCGACGAGGTGCTGGGCCTGCCGCTGGGCAGGCTCTGCAGCGAGGGTGACGCGGAACGGCTGCGCGCCACCGAGATCGCGCAGCCCGCGATCCTGGCCACCTCGTACGCCATCTTCGAGGTGCTGCGGGCCGAGGGGTTCGCGCCGGACCTGGTGACCGGGCACAGCCTGGGCGAGTTCACCGCGCTCACCGCGGCGGGGGTGCTGGATCTGGCCGACGCGCTGCTCCTGGTGCGTCGCCGGGGCGAGCTGATGGCCGAGATCGCGGCGGCGGTACCGGGCGCGATGACCGCCGTGTCGGGGGTGCCCGCGGATCGCATCGAGGAGATCTGCGCGGGCATCGACGGTGTGGTCGAGCTCGCCAACTACAACGCGCCCGACCAGTCGGTCATCTCGGGCACGGCCGCGGCGGTGGCGGACGCGGAGGAGCTGCTGCGTGCGGAGGGCGCGGGCTCGCTGGTCGCGCTGCGGGTCGGCGCGCCGTTCCACTGCTCGCTCATGGCCGCGCTCGAGGACCGGTTCGCCGCCGACCTGGCGGTGGCCGAGTTCCGCGACCCGGCCATCGACGTTCTCAGTTCTGTGACCGCGCAACGGGTTTCGAGTGGCGACGAGGCCCGTGAACTGCTGCGCCGCCAGCTCACCGCCCCGGTGCGCTGGATCGAAACGATTGCCGCCGCGGCCGATCTCGGCTGCACCGACTACCTCGAGATCGGCCCGGGGCGGGTCCTGTCCGGGCTCGCCAATCGCATGCTCGACACGGCCACCGTGCGCAGCACCCACGACGCGCGCCGCATATCGGCCGTCGTCGCCAGCTACGCCTGACCGAATCACACCGACTGTCAACGTCATTCATCCCCTCGGGCGTCGATGCCCAAGGGGCCCACCGGTGTACCACCACGAAGGAGATAGCCATGCCCGAAACAACCACCGATTTCGCTCCCGCCGTCATCGACGCCATCGCCGACGCCCTGGGCATCGACCAGTCCGAGGTGACGCTCGACGCCACGCTCATCGACGAGCTCGGCGCGGAGTCCATCGACCTGCTCGACATCCTGTTCCGCATCCACCGCGACACCGGCGTCAAGATCGCCGTCGCCGACGTGCAGGAACTGCTGCAGGGCGGCATTCCCGACGACGAGTTCGGCGACGAGAACGAGATCGTCTCCGAGATCGGGCTCGCGCATCTGGAAAAGGTGCTGCCGCAGTTCGATCGCGCCGAGCTCAACGGCCCGCTGCGCGGGGAGCAGGTGCTCGGCCTGGTCACCGTGCGCAATCTGGTCGATCTGGTGGCTCAGCGCGCGGCGGCCGGTCCCGACGAGCAAGCGAGCCCGGCCGAGACCGAGGCGGTCGCCTGATGCCGGGCGATTTCACCGGGCGGGTCGCGCTGGTCACCGGCGCGTCCCGCGGCATCGGGCGGGCGGTGGCGCTGACCCTGGCCGGGCGCGGCGCGGCCGTCGCGGTCAACTACCGCTCGCACAAGGACGAGGCGCTCGAGGTGGTCGCCGAGATCGAGCGGTCCGGCGGCCGCGCGGTCGCCATCGGGGCCGATGTCTCCGATCTCGGCGCTGCCCGCGATCTGGTCGAGCAGACCCGGGAACAGCTGGGCGGCCTGCACATTCTGGTCAACAACGCGGGCATCACCCGCGACGGCCTGCTGCACGATATGGATCCCGCCGTCTGGTGGGAGGTCATCCAGGTGAACCTGGGCGGCGCGTTCAACTGCACCCACGCCGCCGCCGGGCACCTCATGGCCCAGGGCGACGGCGCGATCGTGAACGTGTCCTCGATCATGGGCGAGAAGGGGCTCACCGGGCAGTCCAACTACAGCACCTCCAAGGGCGCGATGAACGCCTTCACGCTGGCGTGTGCGGTGGAGATGGCCCGCTTCGGGGTGCGCGTGAACGCCGTTCTGGGCGGGGTGATCCCGACCGATCTGATCGGCGATCTGCTGCAGCGCGACGGCGGGCGCGGCCGCACCCATGTCCCCATGCGCCGCTACGGGACCGTCGAGCAGGTCGCCGAGGCGGTGGCCTTCCTGGCGAGTCCGGCCGCCGACTACGTCACCGGGGAGCTGCTGCGGGTGGACGGCGGCCTGGCGGTGCAGCTCAGCAATGGCCGCCTGGTCTCCCGCTGATCCGGAAAAGGAGTGACTGCCATGCGATTTCATCTCATCGACCGGATCGAGTCCTGGGAAACGTTGCAGCACATCACCGCTCGCAAACTCACCTCGGTCTACGAGAACGTCTGGCAGCCCTCCGCCGCCGGCCCGGTGCTGCCCTTCGGTCTGGCGCTGGAGGCGCTGTGCCAGGCGGGCGCCTGGCTGGTGCTGCTGAGCTCGGGCCACACCCGCCGCGCGGCGCTGCTCACCGTCGGCGAGGTGACCGTGTACCGCGACGCCGTGCCCGGCGACGTGCTGCGCATGACGGCCCAGGTGGTGCACGCGACGCCGGAGGCGGCGGTGGTGGACGGCTGGATCGAGGTCGAGGGCGAGCGAATCCTGTTCGCCCACAACATCATGTGCGCGCTCATCGAGGCCGACCGGCTCGACGATCCGGCCGACACCGAGCGGATGGCGCGCCAGCTGCTGGGCGAGGAGCTGGTCTGATGCGCGCCACGAATGCGGCCGGACTGCGGCGGGTCGCCGTGACCGGCGTCGGGGCGGTCACCCCGCTGGGCGTCGACGCGCCGAGCACCTGGGCCGGAATGATGGCGGGCCGCAATGCCATCGGGCCGCTCACCACCTTCGACTGCACCACCTTCCCGGTACGGATCGCCGGGCTGGTGCCCGGCTCCTTCGATCCGGACACCGCCGTCCCGGCCGCCGCCGATCGCCGGTGGATGTCGCGGCCGGGGTTGTTCGGACTGGCCGCGGTCGGCGAGGCCCTGCGGTCGGCGGACCTCGATCCGTCGGCCGAGGACCCGTATCCGGCCGCCGAGCGCGGTGTGGCCATGGGCGCGAGCGTGGGCCGCCCGGATCTGAAGCACGTCCTGAAGATCTCCGAATTACGTTCCCGCACCGGGCAACCCGATGCCTTCGTGCCGCCCGCACCGTCGGCGACACTGACCGGGAACCAGAACCTGGCGCTCAACGCCATGGTGCGCCTGGTGGGCGCGACCGGGCCCATGGTCGGCATTCACACCGCCTGCGCGGGCTCCGGGCACGCGCTGGGCGAGGCGTTCCGGCTGATCCAGGAGGGCGATGCCGCCATGATGGTGGCGGGCGGCTACGACTCGCTCACCACCTGGGCCGACATTCTCGGATTCGGCCTGCTGGGCGCGATGACCGTGCGCTACAACGACAATCCGGCCAAGGCGTCGCGGCCCTTCGACGCCGACCGCAGCGGATTCGTCATCGGCGAGGGCGCGGTGGCGTTCGTGCTGGAGGATCTGGAGACCGCGCTGCGGCGGGGTGCGCCGATCCTGGCCGAACTGCTCGGCTACGGCTCCACCATGAACGCCTGGCGCATCACCGATTCGCCGCCGGACGGGTCGGGCGCGATCGAGGCCATGGAGTCCGCGCTCGGCGAATCCGGTTTGGGGACGGGCAATATCGACTTCATCGCCGCGCACGGCACCAGCACGCCGGGCAATGACGTCTCCGAGACCCGCGCCATCAAGAAGGTGTTCGGCGATGACGCCTACCGGCTGGTGGTGTCCTCACCCAAATCCATGACCGGGCATCTGACCGCCGCCGCGGCGGCGCTGAATCTGCTGGCCGCCGTTGGCGCGCTGCGGGATTCGGTGGTGCCGCCGACGTTGAATCTCGACACCCCGGACCGGGCACTGGATCTCGACTACGTCCCCCATCGAGCGCGCGCCATGCCGGTGCGCGCGGCCATGATCAATGCCCTCGCGTTCGGCGGTTCCAATACCTGCCTCGTGGTGGGCACACCCGAGGAGCTGCCATGACCGCGTCCACCGCAGTGCCCGCCCTGCTCGCCGATCTGCCCGCCGCGGGCATCGGCACGCCGGGCTTCGATCGAATCCTGGAGGTGAGTCCGGGAATTCGCGCCGAGGCCCTGCTGAACGTGACCGGCACCCTGCCGTTCTTCGACACCCATTTCCCGCGTCGCCCCATCCTGCCGGGTGTGCTGCTGACCGAGAGCCTGATCGCGCTGGCCGTGCTCGCGGCCGAGGATCCGCTGCTGCGGTTGCGGGTGGCGGAGGGAATGCGGTTCCGGCGCTTCGTGACGCCGGGTGATCAGGTGCGGCTCACCGTCGAAAAGGTCGGTGCCGAATCGGATCCGGCGGAATCGATTTGGCGCGCCGCCGCCACGGTGGACGGGCGGCTCGTCGCCGCCATCAAGAACCTGCGCCTGGCACGCGGGGTGAAGTCGTGACCGGGCGGCGCGTGGTGATCACCGGCATCGGCCTGGTCACCGCGCTCGGCGAGGGCGCGCGCGAGACCTGGGACGCGCTGGTGGCGGGCCGCACCGCCATCGGGCCGCTGCGCGCCTACGACCCGTCGCCGCTGCGCACCCGGCTCGGCGCGGAGATTCCGGACTTCGACCCGAGCCGGTTCCTGTCACCGCGATCCATGCGCACCTCCACCCGCGGCGACCAGTACGGCGTCGCGGCGGCCACCCTCGCCATGCGCGATGCGGGCCTCGAGGAACGCGACCTCGGCCACCGCACCGCCCTGTATCTCGGTGGGAACAAGGACATCTGCCAGCGCGATGACTCCATCGCCGATATGGAGGCCATTCGCGGCGCGGACGGCGGACCGGATATGCGCAAGCTCGGCGAGCTGGCCCGCTCGATCGTGCCGCCGCTGGCGTACGTGGAGGGCCTGCAGAACGGCGGGACCTATCACATCTCGTCGCTGTTCGGGCTGCGCGGACCCAATGCCTTCTACGCGGGTGCGGCCGATTCCGGGGCCACGGCGATCGGGCGGGCGATGCGCGCCATTCGCCGCGGGGAGGCCGACCTCGCCGTCGCGGGCGGTTACGACGACGCCACCAACTGGTGGGCGATGTCGAAACTGGACGGGCTCGGCGTGCTGTCACCGCGAAACGAGCTGGACGTCAAGGCTTTCCGGCCCTTCGACCGGGAGCACAGCGGATCGGTCATCGGTGACGGCGCGGCCATTCTCATCCTCGAGGACCGCGACCGGGCGGTGGGGCGCGGTGCGCACATCTACGCCGAACTCGCGGGCTACGGCATGGGCAACGACTGCGTGCGCCCGCCCGCCTCCGCGCCGGACGGCCGCGGGCTGGCCCGCGCGATCTCGGCGAGTATGTCCGATGCCGCTGTGGTACAAGCGGATTGCGTGTTCTCCCACGGCTGCGCCACCGCGCTCGGCGACACCAGCGAGGTGCGGGCATTGCAGACCGCGCTCGGTGACGGAGCCGCCCGGGCCGCGGTGACCAGCGTCAAACCCCAGACCGGCCATCTGGTCGGCGGCGCGGGCGCGCTCAATGCCGCACTCGCCGCGCTCGCCCTGGATTCCGGCGTGGTTCCCGCCACCGCCAATCATGAAACACCCGCTCCCGGTTGCGATCTGGACATCGTCGCCGGTGCCGCCCGGCCGTCCCGGCCGCGGACCGCGCTGGCCCTGGCCCGCGGTCTGGAGGGCCAGGCCGTGGCCCTCGCCCTCACCCACTCGAACTGATCGACAGGACTTTCGGCCATGCACGAAACCCACCGTCTCGCGCCGCACCGGCGCATCGTGATCACCTCGCTCGGCGCGATCACCGCGCACGGCGTCGGTGCGGAGGAACTGTGGCAGCGGGTTCGCGGCGGCGAGGTGGCGATCCGGCCGCTGCGCGAGTTCGCCGTCGCCGGGCTGCCCGCGGCCATCGGCGGCGAGATCCTCGACGCACCGCGCCCCAAGTACGACTACCTCACCCCGCTGGGCCTCACCGAACCCGAACCCGCCATCGACTACGCGCTCATCGCCGCCGAGGAGGCCATGGCGGGCGCGGGACTGGGCGTGCTGGAGGACGGCGCGCCACCGCGCCCCGACGCCCTGCCCGCGCAGCGCTGGGGGGTGGCGTTCGGCAGCTGCAACAGCGGGATTCGCAGCGCCGAGCTGGCGGTGCGGCGGGCCGTCGAGGCCGGGCGCGCGGTCGGCGCGGAACAGCTCGGCCTGGGCGACGACCGGCATCTGCTGCTGGTCTCCCCGCAGTTCTGCGCGGAGGCGCTCAGCGCGGCCTTCGGGCTCAAAGGCCCGGTGCTGTCGGTCAATACGGCGTGCGCGTCCAGTGCGCACGCGCTGGCCCACGCCGTCGAGCAGATCCGGGCCGGGCGCGCGGACGCCATGCTGGTCGGCGGCAGCGACGCGCTCAGCGAGATGGCCTACTACGGATTCAACAGCGTGGAGTCGCTGTCCTCGCGCCCGGCGCGGCCGTATTCTCGCGACCGCGACGGACTTTCGCTCGGCGCGGGCGCGGGCATGATGGTGCTGACCTCCGCCGAGGTGGCCGCGGCGGCCGGTGCGCCGATCATCGCCGAGGTGCTCGGCTACGGCATGTCCGCCGACGGCTACCACGCCACCGCCCCGCATCCGCAGGGCGCGGGCGCGGCCCGGGCCATCCGGGCCGCCATCGACAGCGCGGGACTCACGCCCGCGGACGTGCCCTATATCAACGGGCACGGCACCGGCACGCCGAAGAACGATTCGGCGGAGAGCAATGCGGTGCGCGCGGCGCTCGGCGAGGCGGCCGAGGGCGTGGTGCTCAGTAGCACGAAGTCCATGATCGGCCACCTGCTCGGCGCGGCGGGCGCGGTGGAGGCCATTGTGACGATCCTCGGCCTGCGCGACGAAATAATCCCGCCGACAGCGGGTTTCGCGGAGACCGACCCGGCGTGCGGGTTGGATCCCGCGCCGAACGAGGGCCGCGCACTGCCCATGCGGGTCGCCGCCTCGAACAATTTCGCCTTCGCCGGGGCCAACGCCTGTGTCGTGTACGGGCGGCCCGCCGAAGCTCAGGGCGAGCCTGTTCGAGCAGCGAGCAGCCCCGCCGGGTCGGATGTCCGAGCCGGGGTGGTCGACATCGCCGACGCGGCTACCGGGGCCGACAAGTTCGACGAGGTGGTCGTGACCGGGGTGGGCGTCCTCATCGGCGAGGCGGCTGACGTCGAGCAGCTCTGGGCCGCATGGCAGGCCGGGGCGGGCGTTTCCGAATCGCACCATGGGCTGCGGGTGGTGCGAGTGGGCACCGACCCGGGCACGACCATTCCACCCAAGGCACGACGGCGCATGGACCGGCTCGGTCAGTTGGCCGTGGCGACGAGCGAAGGGGCACTCATCGCGGCCGGGCTCAGCGCGGACGAGCACGTCGGCGTGGTGCTCGGCACCGGTGTCGGGCCGATGAGCAGCATCTCCCGGTTCTTCGAACCGACGGTGACGGGCGGTCCGCTGCAAGGCAATCCGGCGATCTTCCCCAACACCGTGTTCAATGCGGCAGCCGGGCAGGTGGCGATGGTGTTGGGCGCGAAGGGGCCGACGTCGACCCTTACCTCGGGTCACAGCGCGGGTGCGGCCGCTCTCGGGACCGCCTTCGATCTGTTGCGGGCTGGGCGAGCCGATGCCGTGCTGTGTACCGGGGCGGACGAGCTCTCGCCCTACGCGCTCGACGCCTACCGAGGCGCGGGACCGTTCACCGGTCGACACGGCCGCGACTTCCTTCTCGCCGAGGGCAGTGTCACGCTGCTGCTGGAGCGGGCCTCGACGGCGCAGGCGCGGGGAGTCACGCCGCTGGCCGTGCTCGCGGGTTACGCCACCACCTGCGACGCGCTCGGCATCGCTCGGTGGGATCCCCGCGGGAACGGGGTGGAGCGGGCGATGCGCGACGCGCTCGCCGCGTCCGGAGTGGAACCCTCCGACCTGACCGCGGTTTGGGCCGGCGCGGCGGATCTGCCCGCGGTGGACGGCCCCGAGCGCCGGGCCATCGATCGACTCGGCCTGAACCCAGCATGTGCCCGGCACGAGCCGAAGCGCGTGTTCGGCGATCCCATCGGCGCGGGCGCGCAGCTGGCGGCCGCGCTCGCCATCACCTCGTGGTCACACGGTGCGGACCTCGGCCCGGTGCTGATCAACGCCTCGTCCTTGGGCGGCACCCACACCGCCTTCGTGCTGCGGCAGCCCGCCGCGGAACCCCAATTCTGAACGGAGACAACCCATGCCGATGCCCGAACCACGTCACGTCTCGATCCTGTCCACCGGCTCCTTCCTGCCCGGCGACCCGATCGACAACGCCACCCTCGAGCGCCTGTGCGGGCCCATGCCCGCCGAGGTGCTCGACAATATCCAAGTACGCCAACGGCATTGGATGATCGATCCGGACACCGGCAAGCACAACACCGGCACCAACGCCATGGCCACCACCGCCGCGCGCCGCGCCCTGGCCCGCGCGGACATCGAACCGGCGGAGGTGGATCTGCTGGTGGTGTCCTCGGCCAGCCCCGAATACCAGCTGCCCGCGACGGTCACCTATGTGCAGGAGCAGCTGGGTCTGGCGCACTGCGCCTCGATCGAATTCCGGGCCGCCTGTACGGGTTTCGTGCAGGGCCTGGACTACGCGCGCCGCATGCTCGCCGACGGCACCTACCGCACGGCCGTGGTGATCGGCGCGGAATCGATCTCCCCGCTGCTGGTTCCGATGTACCTGGGAATCGACCCGGAGCTGGTCCGCATGCGCGACCGGCTGGTCATCAACTCCTTCGGCGACGGGGCCGGGGCGGTCGTGCTGCGCGCCGGGGAACCGGGCAGCGCCGATCCGGAGGGCGAATTCCAGTTCGCCACCGCCTGTCTGGGCGGTGACCGCAAGCCCGGCATGCAGATCGTCGGCGGCGGCACCCACGCGCCGGTGTTCGATCAGGCCAAGCGCGAGCGCCTGGTCGAGATGAAGCTCGACGTCAACGGGACCGCCACCTTCGGGCCGCAGGTCTTCGTGGCGGGCATGAAGGACATGTTGGCGCGGACCGGGCTCACCGTCGCGCAGATCGACGCCTGCGTGCTGCCCGAGGGCAATGCCGACTACTTCACGGCCGAATTCGACGCCGCCGGAGTCTCTCCCGAGGACCAGGCGGTGCTGGCCAAGAACATCGTGGAGAACCTGGCCACCGTCGGCGCTACCGGTTCGGCGGCCGTGCCGCTGGCCCTCGACGACGGCTGGGTGCAGGGCCGGGTCCGGCCGGGCGACCGGGTGCTGCTGCTGGCCGTGGAGGCCAGCCGCTACCTCTACGCCGGACTGTCGCTGCGCTGGGAAGCCCCCGCTCCGGAGGCCACGAATGTCCACGCCTGACCCGGTTTTCACCCCCGAGTACAACACCCGCATCATCCGGCGCGTATTCGACGAGTTCGTCAACCAGGGCGACTTCTCCGTCGTCGACGAGATCTACGCCCCGGACATGGTCGACCATCAGCCGCTGCCCGGCGCGCCGCACGGCACCGAGGGCGTCAAGTACACGATCGCCGGTCTGCGCCAGGGCTTTCCGGACCTGCACGTCACCATCGAGGCGCTGTCCGCGCACGCCGACTACGTGGTCATCCACAACACCTGGCGCGGCACCTTCACCGGTGAATTCCTCGGCATGGACCCCACCGGCGAGCGGATCGAATTCCGCGGCGTCGTGGTGTGGCGGCTGGCCGGCGGCCTGATCGCCGAACGCTGGGGCATCGGCGTCGAATCCTCCATGCTCGAGGCGCTGGGCCTGGGCTGGCTGATGTCGGGCGCGCTGGCCCGCAAGGGCCGTCGCCGCGGCGGCGGCATGGATCTCGCGGAGCTGGCGGCCGCCGCCTCCGCGCTGACGGACCAGCCATGACGGCCGCGCCGCTCACCGTGCTGATCTCCGGCGGCGGGATCGGCGGGCTGGCCGCGGCACTCGCGTTGCGGCAGCGCGGAATTCGGGTGCGGGTGTTCGAGCGGGCCACCGACCTGCGCGACGGCGGCGCGGGACTGCACATCTGGACCAACGGCACCATCGCGCTGCAGCGGCTCGGAGTCCTGGACGAGGTGCTGGAAACCGCACCGGTGCAGCACATCACGCACTTCGGCACCTGGCGCGGCGACCTGTTCGGCGCGTGGCCGGTCGGCGGCTTCATCGAGAAGTACGGCTGCCCGACCATCGCGGTCGAACGCTCGGTACTGCACCGGGTGCTCAGCGCGGCGGTCGCGGCCTACGCCGATGACGCCGAGATCCGCACGGGTGCAGCGGTTGTCGGCTTCGAGCAGGACAGCGACGGCGTGACCGCGGAACTGTCCGACGGCGAACGCGTGCGCGGCGACATTCTCATCGGCGCGGATGGCATCCACGGCGCGGTCCGGACCGGGCTGCTCGGCGCCGAACCGCCGCGCTTCACCGGCTACATCGCCTGGCGCGGCAAAGCCGAACTGCGACACGAGAAGATCCCGCCGGGCACCTTCTACGCCCTGTTCGGGCCCGGCACCCGATTCACCTTCTACGACGTCGCCCCCGGCGTCGTGCACTGGATGAGCGTCGCCAACGGCGCGCCGGGAGGCCATGATTCGGGAGACGTCCGGGCGATGCTGCGCGAGCGCCATCACGGCTGGATGCCGCCCATCGACGACATCCTGGCGGCCACCCCGCCCGAGGCCATCATCCGCGGCGACGTCCTGGACCGGGCACCGGACCGGCGCTGGGGAACGGGCCGGGTCACCCTGCTCGGCGACGCCGCCCACCCCATCACCTTCAATATCGGCCAGGGCGCGTGCCAGGCGCTCGAGGACGCCCTCGTGCTCGCCGAGGAACTGGCCACCACCGATCCCCGGAACGCGTTGCGCCGCTATGAGAAACAGCGCCGCGCCCGCACCGCCGGGCTGCAACGCATCGCGCATCGCATCGGCGTCCTCGGCGCGCTCGAGCATCCCCTGCTCATCCGCCTGCGGGAGCTCGGCATGCGCGCGGTGTGGCCGCAGCTGGTGTTCCGCATCGCCGAACGCGACCAGATCGCCTACGCCACCCGCTGGCGAACCCCAGCGAACCCCCTGCCGGACAAGAGTTTTCAGACAGACGGAGCATGACATGAAGCAAACCCAGACCGAACGCGACTTCTTCGGCGACTTCGCCGAATCCTGGTGGGACGACGACTCCGCCATGAAGGGCCTCACCTCCTTCCAGCGCCCGCGCTTCGAATACTTCGACCGGTTCGTCAAGGACTGGACGGGCAAGAAGGTCCTCGACGTCGGTTGCGGCGGCGGCTTCACCACCGAATTCCTGGCCGGGCGCGGGGCCGTGGTGAGCGGAATGGACCCGTCGGCCCGCCTGGTCGCCGCTGCCCGCGCGCACGCCGAGGCCACCGGCCAGGCCATCGAGTACTCGGTGGGCCGGGCCGAGGCCCTGCCCTATCCGGACGCCGCCTTCGATGTCGTCACCTGCGTGGACGTGCTCGAGCACGTCGACGATCCGGGACAGGCGGTGCGCGAGATCGCCCGGGTGCTGCGCCCCGGCGGAATCTTCTGCTACGACACCATCAATCGCACCTTCCTGGCCCGCGTCGTGATGATCTGGATCCCGGAGTACCTCACCGGCATGGTGGCCCGCGGCACCCACCATCACCACCAGTTCATCAAGCCCGCCGAACTGCGCCGCCACCTCGACGCGGCCGGGCTGACCCCGCTGGCCAAGCAGCGCGGGCTGACCATTCTCGGCAAGCGGCCCGGCGGCGATCTGATCATGTTCACCACCGCGGATCTGTCGGCCACCTACATCGGCGCGGCGGTGAAGTCGTGAAGGCGGTCTTCTATCGCCGCTACGGCGACGCGTCGGTCCTCGAGTACGGCGACCTCCCGGTGCCGAAGATGGCGCTGGACGGGGTGCTGCTCGACGTCAAGGCCGCCGCGGTCAACCCGATCGACTGGAAGGCCCGCGAGGGCTACCTCGATCCCTTCGCCGACACCGTGTTCCCGATCGTCCCGGGCGCCGACGTGTCCGGGGTGGTGCGCGAGATCGGCATCGGCGTCACCGAATTCGCGGTCGGCGACCACGTCGTCGGCTGCGTCCGCGAGGACTATTTGAGCCGCGGCGCCTTCGCCGAGGTCATGCCCGCCCCGGTGCGCGCGCTCGCGCACAAGCCGCCGAATCTGGGCTGGGCCGAGGCCGCGGCCATGCCGCTGGCCGCGCTCACCTCCTATCAGGCCCTGGTCCGCGTGCTGGATGTGCGGCGCGGGGAGACGGTGCTGGTGCACGGCGCGGCGGGCGGCGTCGGCAGTGTCGCGGTGCAGCTGGCGGTGCACCTGGGCGCGCGGGTGATCGGCACCGCCAGCGACCGCAATCACGCCTTCCTGCGCGAACTGGGCGCGGAACCGGTGAATTACGCGGTGGGACTGGCCGATTCGGTGCGCGCGCTCGCGCCCGGCGGGGTCGACGTGCTGCTCGACGCGGTCGGCAAGCGCATCCAGCGCACGGTGCTGCCGTTGCTCGCGCCGCACGGCCGCTTCGCCTCGGTGGTCGATCCCAAGGCCCGCGAGCTCGGCGGCGCGTACGTCTTCACCCGACCCGACACCGGTGACCTGCCGATCGTGGCGGCGCTCGCGGGCAAGGGCGTGTTCCGGGTGCCGGTCGGCGCGGTCTACCCGCTGCCCGAGGCGGCGCAGGCGCACCTGCTCAGTCAAGGCGGGCATGCGCGGGGAAAGGTCGTGGTCGCCGTGGACACGGCGGCCTGCTCGGAGGAAAACCCTTACGATGAACGGTAATTCGATGCTTGCCCGCCGCATCCAGGGGATGGTGCGGCAGATGGCGTGGTCGCAGGCGCTGGCCCGGATCGCCATCGGCGCCGGCATGCTCACCCGGCCCGCGGCCGTCGCGAAATCCTGGTCCGGCGAATACGACGAGACCGCGTCCTCGCTGCCCACCCGCGCGTTCGGCACCCGGGACGTGGTGATCGGGCTGGGCACGATCTGGTCGTTGCGGCGCGGACATCCGGTGCGGCACTGGTTCGTTCTCGGGGTGGCCCTGGAAATGGTGGACGCCACGGTGACCCTGAACAAACGCGGCCGCCTCGGCATCACCGGACCGCCGGATACCTGGGAGTTGCTGACGGCGGCCGGATTAGCGGGCGGAATTATGGTTGCCGTCGCATTGCGCGAATAAGACCGGCCGTCTCGGCTTATATCCGATCACAGACCCGACCGGGCCAAAACTGGCCATCGTGACAATCACAGTTTGATGAACCCTGTTGTGCCGCAATGTGAAACATACTTGGACCCCCACACCTTGCGACATTAATCCACGCCGAGGATTCTTCCCATGAATTTTTTCTTACTGTCCGCCATAGGAATTTCAATTATGACGACAGCGGTGGTCTACGGGACGGATTTTTTCTGCGCCCTGGTGCTGCGCTCGGCGCTGGCCCGCATCGACGACCGCGCGTTGACCGCCACCACCGGTCGCATCCACGAAGTCGCCGACAAGCGCATGCCGATACCGGGCGCGATCGGGGTGGGCGCGGCGGTGATCGCCGCCGGGGTCGCCTTCCTGGACGGTAAGGCGACCACCGGCGTCCTCTCAGCGGCCGCCGTTGTGGCACTGGGCATTTGGCTCGCCATCTACGCCCGGGTCAGCGCGCCGGTCAACAAGGAACTCACCGCCGCGGCGGTGGCCGACCAGGTCCCCGGTGACGTCCGGGAGCTGCAGCGCACCTGGGACAGCGTCATCGTGGTCCGCGTCGTCCTGCAGGGAATCGCCCTGATCGCACTATTTCTCGCGGCGCTCGCGGTGTAAGGCGTGGCCATGATTCAGTTCAAACTCCTGGGACCGGTGCAGCTGCATGTCCACGGCAAGATCGTGGACCTCGGTCCGCCCCGGCAGTGCAGCCTGATGGCCGCGCTGCTGGTGGATTCGGGACGGCCGCTGTCGATCGACACCCTGATCGACCGGGTCTGGGGCGATTCCCCGCCGGTCGCCGCGCGCGACGCCGTCTACACCTACGTCGCCCGGCTGCGCGGGCTGCTCACCGAGGCGACCGCCGGCGCGGGTGCGGAACCGGTTCAGGTGCACCGCGGTCCCGCCGGATACATGCTGTCCACGCCGCCGGAATCGGTGGACCTGTGGCACTTCATGGATCTGGTCGATCGCGCCCGCGCCACTGATATCGACGATCCCGATCGGGTCGAGCGGCTGGCCGCGGGCCTGAACCTGTGGAACGGCAGCGCCATGACCGGCCTGGACAGCGAATGGGCCCGGCGGCTCAGCGAATCCCTGCACCGACTCAAGCACGAGGTCACCGCCGACTGGGCCGACGCGGAGATCCGGCGCGGCAATCATTCGCTGGTCATCAGCCGCCTGCACACCGCGCTGCTGGAGGAGCCACTGGTGGAAGGGTTGCAGGAGCGGCTGATTCGCGCCTACTTCCTCAATGGCGAGACCGCGCAGGCGCTGCGGCAGTTCGAGCTGGCGCGACGGCTGATCGCCGACGAGCTGGGCGCTGACCCGAGCCCGGGGATGCGGGATCTGCACAGCCGCATCCTGCGCGGCGAGCTGCCCGAGCCGGACGGCTTCCCGCCGTACACCGTCCGCACCGAATCCGCCGGGCATCGCGCGACCGTCGCGCCCGATACCCTGCCGCTCGCGCCGCTCGGATTCAGCGGCCGCGACACCGAATTGGCGACGCTGACCGGCATGCTGACCGACGACCCGTCCCCGCGCCCGGTGTTGGTGACCGGCGGCGCCGGGGTCGGCAAGACGGCGCTGGTCCTGCAGGCCGCCGACTGCCTGCGCGACCGGTTCCCCGAAGGACTGCTGTACGCGGACCTGGCGGAAGGTCCGAGCACCACCCCGGAGACGGTGCTCGGCCGACTGCTCACCGCGCTCGGCATTCCCGCCGACGCCATGCCGAAGTCGCTGGCCGAGCGCGTCAATCTGTACCGGGCGCGGCTCGCGCACCGGCGGGTGCTGGTGATTCTGGACAATGCCGCGACCGAATCCCAGGTGATCCCGCTGCTGCCGCCGGGAGGTGTCGGGACCGCGTTGATCACCAGCCGATTCGCGTTGGCGCTCACCACCGTTCGCACCTTCGTGCTCCACGAGCTGTCCCGCACGCAGGGCCTCCAGATGCTGGTCGCCACCGTCGGGCGGGCACGGGTGCTGCCCGAATGGGAGGACGCCGGGACGGTCGCCGACCACTGCTCGGGCATTCCGCTCGCCCTGCGCGCGGTCGCCTGCCGCATGACCACGCGCCCGCATTGGACCTTCGCCCACATGCTCGCCCGGATCAGCGATGAACAGCGTCGCCTGGAGGTGGTGTCCTACCAGGCCCTCGACATGCGCGCGAGCCTCGACCTCACCTTCGACCGCCTGGACCCCACCGCCGCGGGGCTGTTCCGGTCGCTCGGTCGCGAGATCCCGGCCGGAACCGATTTCACCGCACCGGCATCGGCCGAACTCAGCGCCGACGAGGTCGAGGACGCGCTGGACCGGCTGGTCGACGCCTACCTGCTGTCCGAGGTCGGCCGCGACGACGCGGACCGCACCCGCTACCGAATGCTCGACATCCACCGCATCTACGCCAAGAACCTCGGAGACTGATCATGGCGCGTCCCGTCCACCACACGACCCCCTACCCGTACCCGGACACCCTGTTCCATCGCGCGCTCGGCTCGCGCGACTACTGGGAGCAGCGGATTCGCGAAATCGACGGCCCCGACGCGGAGTTGGTCGACTTCGACGCCCCCGACGGGCTGTCGGTGGTCACGGTGAACACCGTCATCCCGGCCTCCGCGCTGCCCGGCCCGGCCGCCAAATTCCGGCCCAAGGGCGTGCGCTACAGCTACAGCGAGACCTGGTCCGCGCCCGAGGACGGCGTGGCCCGCGGACGCATGCAGGGGCAGGTGGAGGGCATGACCATCTCCCTGGCCGCCGATCTGCTGGTGCGGCGCACCGACGGCGGCTGCGAGTTCACCATGACCGGATCGATCGAGGCGCGAGTTCCCTTGGTCGGCAGGATGATCGAGGCCGATATGGGCAAGACGTTCGCGACCACCGCCGCCGCCATCGACGAGTTCACGCTGAAGTGGCTGGAGAACGCGCGATGAGCGATCCCGTCCTGATCACCGGCGCGACCTCGGGCCTCGGGCTGGAGAGCGCGAAACGGCTGGCCGCCAAGGCCGTTCCCCTGATCCTCGGGTATCGCGATGCGGCACTGGCGGATACGGCCGTGCGGCGGATCCGGGAGTACGCGCCCGATGCCCGGATCGAGCTGCTCGAACTGGAACTCTCCTCACTCGATTCGGTCGGCAAGGCCGTGGCGACGCTGCGCGGGCGCGAGCAGCCGCGGCTCGGCGCGGTGGTGTGCAATGCCGGGCTGCAGATCGTGGACGGCGTGCGGACCTCCGCCGACGGCTACGAACTCACCTTCGCCGTCAATCATCTCGCGCATTTCGCGCTGGTCACCGGGTGCGCGGAGCTGCTCGGGCCGGGTTCGCGGGTCGTGGTGGTGTCCAGCGATGTGCATCAGGGGCCGCGCAAGTCGATGGGTTTCCCCGCGCCGCGGTGGCGTGACCCGCGGCAGCTGGCCGATCCCGAGGCACAGGGCGAGGCTGGGGCGGACGGCCGAATCCGTTATGCCACCAGCAAACTCGCCAATGTCTACTTCACCTACGAGCTCGCGCGGCGCTGGCGGGACCGGGGCGTCACGGCCAATGCCTTCGATCCCGGGCTGATGCCGCAGACCGGGCTGTCGCGCAACTATCCGGCGGTCGCGCGGATCGGATTCCGCGCCCTCGCACCGGTTCTCATCCGGCTCATGCCCATCGCGCGCACCGTCACCAGCTCGGCCGCCGCGCTGGCGTGGCTGACCACCGGGACCGAACTCACCGACACCACCGGCAAGTACTTCACGGGCGCGGACGAGGTGCCCAGCGCGCCGGAGTCCTACGACGAGCTGCGGGCCGCCGAGCTCTGGCGGGTCTCCGAGGATCTGGTCCGGGCCGCGCGCGGCGTGCCGCCCCGCGAAAGACGGTGAGCGACATGCTGACTCGAATCGCGCTCTTCGCTCAGCGCCGCGCCCGGGCCGTGCTGGTGGTGGCGGGATTGGTCGCGGTGCTCTGCTACGCGGTCGGCGGGTCCGCGCCGATGCACCTGCAGTCCGGTGGTTTCCAAGCGCCGAACTCCGAATCGACCCGGGTGGACCGGTATCTGGAAGACCACTTCCCCGGCGCCGCACCGAATGTCGTGCTGCTGCTCACCGCGGCCGGCGGCATCGACGGTCCGGCCGCCACCGCGGTCGGGCAGCAGCTCACCGACGAACTGCGGGCGAATCCGGATCTGCAAGGCGTGCAGTCGTATTGGAGCGTCGCAACCGAGATGCGACCGGCGCTGCGCAGCAAGGACAAGGACAGCGCGGTCATCGTGGCCTTCGCGCGCGGCGACGACACCGCCGCGCCCAAGATCGCCGACGCAGTCGCGAAGAAGTACAACGGAACCCGCGACGGGGTCGAGATCGAGGCGGGTGGCGAGGCGGTCGCGCTCGCCCAGATGAGCCGTCAGGTGACCCTCGACCTGGTGCTCATCGAGTCGATTGCCGTGCCGCTGGCGGGAATCGCCCTGGTCCTGGTATTCGGCAGCCTGATCGCGTCCATGCTGCCGCTGCTCGTGGGCGTGGTGACCATCGGCGCGGCGCTGGCGGTACTGCGCGGGCTGGCCGCGGTCGGGCACGTGTCGATCTTCGCGTTGAACATGACGACCGCGCTCGGGTTCGCGGTGGCGCTGGACTCCAGCCTGTTCATGGTGAGCCGGTTCCGGGAGGAGCTGGCGGCGGGCGCGGACACCGGTGAGGCTGTAGTCCGAACCGTGCGCACGGCCGGGCGCACGGTGCTGTATTCCGGTCTGACCGTGGCGCTTTCGCTGTCGGCGCTGCTGGTGTTTCCGCTGTACTTCCTGCGCTCGTTCGCCTACGCGGGGTTGGCGGTGCTGGCGGCGGCGGTGTTCACCACGCTGCTGGTGCTGCCCGCGGCGCTGGCGCTCATGGGTTCCCGGGTCGACGCCTGGGATGTGCGGCGCTACCTGCGCCGTCGTCTCGGACGGCCGGACCCGGTGCCGGTGCCCGTCGAGCGGGACCGCTGGTACCGCTTCGCCATGGGCGTCATGCGGCGGCCCGTGCTCGCGATCACCGCGGTGGTGGCGATCCTGCTGCTGCTCGGATCGCCGTTCCTCGGTGTGCGTTTCGGCTGGGCCGACGACCGGGTGCTGGCGTCGGGGTCCAGCCGCGATGTCGGCGACGCGTCCCGGACCGGGTTCTCCGAGAACCTGACCGCGGGCATTCTCGCGATCCTGCCCGACGACCACGGCGATGTCGCGGCGGTCGGCGACTACGCGAAGGCGCTGTCCCAGGTTCCCGACGTCACCTCGGTGCTGTCCGGCGCCGGGGCCTACGCCGGCGGATTACGGGTGGCCGGACCGCAATCCGCGCTCGTCGGGGACTCGGGAACCTACCTGCGGATCGGCACCCGCCTCGACCCGTATTCGACGGCGTCGACCACCCAGCTCGACCGGCTGCGCGCCGTGCCCGCGCCGGGACGGGTGCACTTCGGCGGATCCGCCGCCCGCAACGCGGACTCGGTCGCGACGCTGGCGGCGCGAATCCCACTGGCGCTGACCATGATCGCGGTGTCGATGTTCCTGGTGCTGCTGGTGTTCACCCGCAGCGTGGTGCTGCCCCTCAAGGCGCTGGTGCTGACCGTACTGTCGCTGGCGGCCACCTTCGGGGCGATGGTGTGGGTCTTCCAGGACGGACACCTCTCGGGCGCACTGGGATTCACGCCGACCGGGTATCTGGTGCCGACCATGCCGATCCTGATGTTCTGCCTGGCCTTCGGGGTGTCCATGGACTACGAGGTGTTCCTGCTGTCGCGGATTCGGGAGGAGTATCTCGAATCCGGGGAGACCTCGCGCGCGGTCGCCGTCGGAATCGCCCGCACCGCACGGATATTCACGGCCGCGGCAGCCCTGCTGGCCATCGCCTTCGTCGGCATGGTGTTCGCGGGGGTCTCGTTCGTCCAGCTCTTCGGGCTGGGGCTGACCCTGGCGGTGCTGGTCGACGCGACGGTGATCCGCACAATTCTGGTGCCCGCGCTCATGCGGGCCATGGGCGGGCTCAACTGGTGGGCGCCGGGCGTGACTCACCGTCGCGAAATTTCCGTGAATCACCTTGCCGCGACCGACAATCGAGACTCCATGAGAAGGGGATCGATATGACGGTAGAACTGGACGACGTCGCCCGCCGCTGGCTGAGCGAGCCGCGATTCTGGGTGATGGGCACGCTCAACGGGGACGGTTATCCGCAGCTCAGCCCGATGTGGGCCGGGCTCGAGGTGATCGACGGCGTGGAGCGGATCGTCATCGACACCTCGGCGGGGCGGGTCAAGGAGGAGAATCTGCGCCGCGATCCGCGGCTGTCGCTGTGCTGCATGGACGAGGAGAACCGATACGACCGCATGGAGATTCGCGGGCGCGCGGTGGGGTTCGTGGCGGGGCGGGAAGCCGTGGAGTGCATGGATCGGCTGGCCCAGAAGTACCTCGGCACGGAGAAGTTTCCCTGGCTGGTGGACGGCGAGACCCGGGTCATGGTGGTGATCGAGCCCGATCACATTCACCGGACCGTCGGGGTCGAGCCGTTCCGGCGTTCCGTGGCGCTGGGCTGAGCCACGATTTCATATCAAGATCAGGGCCGGGCGCGCGGAATGATGCGATAACACGTTACAGTCCGCGCGTGAATTACCTTGTGGGATGCGCCTTGGCCCTGTCGTTCGCGACAGGTTCGCCGGTAGCGCAAGCGGATTCCGCACCGACCTGTACCGATACCCCGAACTCCTACACGGCGGGCTGGCAAACCGGCTGGGCCGCCTACCAGGTCGCGGAGAAGAGTCCGTCCTCCGGGGCGACCACGCGTACGGTCGATCTGCCGATCACCATCAACGCGCCGCTGGCCAAGGTGTGGGCGGTGTATTCGAACCTGCGCAACGATATCGGGCGGCATCCGTTCCTGAAGGACATCATCACGCACCGGACCTGCGATGACGGGGTCATGCAGACCATCGATTTCACGGCGCTGGAGAACGTTCCGATGGGATCGGTGGACTACCCGGCCAAGACGCAGGCCGAGCAGCGGCTGTTCCCGGCCCAGCACTACTACCTGACCGACAGCTACGACAACCCCGATGTCATCACGCATCAGAAGATCACGTTCACCGACAACGGGAACGGGACCACGACGGTGAACGAGCACATCACGTTCACGGCGAATCCGCTGCTGATCGGATTCACCGCGGACAACGGGGCGTCCTCGCATCGGGCGTATCAGGCGGCGCTGAAGCGCGACATCGAGAACGGCACGCTCTAGTACAGGCGCCCCCGGGGTCAATTTCACGGCGCCCGATAGGGTCGATGGTCGTGACCGGACAACCGACCGCGCAGGAAATCGCCGCCGCGATCGCGACCGCCGCGATGGAGTCGGCCAAGCGCGGGGCGCGGAAGAAGACGCCGCGCGGCGATTCGGTTGTCGCCCAGCGCGCCGCGACCAAGATCGTCCGGGGCGATGCGCGCGAGGCTGAGATCGAGCACGCGGCGCAGCTGGCGGGCAGGCAACTCATCACGGCGATCTTCCAGAACGGCTGGCTGCCCGCGGACATCCATCAGGCCGCGCTGCGCCGGGCCGACGAGTTCGCGATCGGGTTCCTGATCGATGTGATGGCCGATTACATCCGGCCATTCGCGCCGGACACCATCGACGAGACCTGGGCCGCGCAACTCCGCGAGCTGCGCGCCGAGGTCTGGTGGTCGGACGCCACACCGTATTTCGCGCAATGGACCGCCAAGCACATGCTGACCCGGACCGAGGCGCTCACCACCGTCATCGAGGCGCTGGCACTGTTGCTGCTGCTGCCGAAGCTGGAGCTCATCCGGCCGCTGCCCGGCTCGGCGCGGCCGACCGCCGACCCGCACCAGCACGTCGACGAGAAGGTGCTCGGCCGGGTGCGCGGCCTGCTCGCCAAGGCCGAGTCGACCTCGTTTCCCGAAGAGGCAGAGGCGCTTTCGGCCAAGGCGCAGGAGCTGATGACCAAGTACGCGCTCGATCGGGTGCTGGTCGAGGCCGAGGCCTCCGTCCTCGATCTGCCCGGGGCCCGGCGCATTTGGCTCGACACCCCGTATGTCGATGCCAAGGCGCTGCTCATCGACGTGGTCGCCAAGGCCAATCGCAGTCGCGCCATCTTCGCTTCGGCGTGGGGTTTCGTGACGATCGTCGGCGACGACGCGGACCTGGAAGCCATCGAACTGCTGACCACTTCACTGCTGGTGCAGGCCACCCGGGCGATGATCGCCACCGGCAATCAGAACCTCGACAATGACGAGGCCCGCAGCCGGGCCTTCCGTAAGTCGTTCCTCGTCGCCTACGCCACCCGTATCGGCGAGCGGCTCGAGGCCGCCTCCGCCGCCACCATCGCCGAATCCCCCGATCCGGAACGCCTGCTGCCGGTGCTGGCCTCGCATCAACTCGCGGTCGACGCCGCCTTCGACACCCTGTTCCCGCAGGCCCGCAATCGGGGCGTGACGATTCGGAGTGCCGAAGGCTGGGACGCCGGCCGCGCCGCCGCCAACCGCGCCCGCCTAGACCGGCAACGCCCGCTCGACCGGTAGCCGAACGGCCTCGGTCCCGGCCGGACGCTCACGCAGCAGCGCGGCGGCGAGCACGCCGAGCACGGCGAAAGCCGCACCGAGCCAGACGGATCGGCTGAAGTGGTCGATGAACACCCGGGGCGAGTCGTAGACGCCGGGATGGTTGAAGACCGTGGCGAGCACGGCAATGCCGAAGACGCCGCCGATTTCGCGAATCGCGCTGTTGGTTCCGGACGCGATACCCATCTCGGCGGGCGGCACCGAGCCGATGACGGCATTGGCGACGGTCGGGAAGCAGAACGAGATGCCGATGCCCGCCACGGCCAGGGCCGGTCCGAGTTGGGCGTAGCTCATGCCGGGTTCGGCAATGGCGGCCAGCCAGCCCAATCCGGCCGCTTCCAGGGTGAGGCCGAGGAGCATGAACGGCTTGTTGCCGTACCGGTCGGCGAGGGCGCCCGCGAGGGGCGCGATCACCAGCGGCGCGGCCGTCCAGGGCAGGGTGCGCAGACCGGCGGCCAGGGGCGAATATCCCAGGGCGGTCTGCAGGAACTGCATGATCAGGAACAGCACACCGAACAGCGACGCCCACATGAAGAAGCTGTAGGCGTTGGTGGTGACGAAGGTGCGGGACCGGAACAGCTCGCGCGAGAGCATCGGGGTGCGACTGCGGCGCTCCCAGCCCAGGAAGGCCGCCACCAGCAGCAGCCCGGCGGTCAGCGTGAGGACGGTTTCCGTTGCGCCCCAGCCGATGTCGGCGACGCGCACGAGGGCCCAGGTGATGCCGAAGAATCCGGCCGCGGCCAGGATCAGGCCGATGATGTCGAGTTGTGTTCGCGGACCGTGGCTTTCGGTCAGGCGGGTGGCGGCGAGCGGGACCAGCAGCAGGCCGATGGGGACATTGAGCCAGAAGATCCACTGCCAGCTCAGTCCGCCGACGATGGCGCCGCCGACCACCGGACCGGCGGCCACCGCCAATCCCGTGACGCCGCCCCAGATTCCGATGGCGGTGCCGCGCTTGTCGGCGGGGAACGCCGCGCTGATCAGGGTCAGGGTCATCGGGGTCACGATCGCCGCGGCCGCGCCCTGCAGGGCCCGCGCGGCGATGAGCGCGCCGATGGTGGGTGACAGCGCCGCCAGCGCGGAGGCGAGGGTGAAGGCGAGCAGTCCGATCCAGTACATCCGGCGACGACCGTAGCGATCGCCGAGCGCCGCGCCGGTCAGCAGCAGACAGGCGAAGGACAGGTTGTAGGCGTTGACGGTCCATTCCAGGTCGCCGAGGCCGGCGTGCAGGCTGCTGCGCAGCGCCGGAAGCGAACTCGACACGACGAGCGTGTCGAGGGAGGTCATGAATACGCCGAACGAGGCCAGGACGAGAGTCCAGACCTGGTGCGCGGCAGGGGGTTTCGAGGTTTCGATGCTGGGATTCATGATGCGCAGGTCCTTCCACCCGAGGCGCTTGCATGATGCAAGTGAGCATAGGCCGGGCCGATTGCATGACGCAAGCACGCAGGTACACTTGATTCATGCTCGGCAAAACCTATGACTCCCAGGTTTGCTCGATCGCCCGCACCCTCGAGCTGGTCGGCGAGCGCTGGAGCCTGCTGATCGTGCGCGACGCCCTCTTCGCCGGCTCGACGCGGTTCACCGACTTCCAGCGCAACCTCGGCATCGCCACCAATATCCTGCGCAACCGCCTCGACGGCTTCGTCGAGCACGGGATCATGCAGCGGCACAGGTACTCCGAACAGCCCGAACTGTTCGAGTACGTGCTGACCGACAAGGGCCGCGCCCTCGCACCCGCGCTTATCGCGCTCACCGCCTGGGGCGACGAATGGGCAGCACCGGACGGACCTCCGCTCCAATACCGCCATACCGTCTGCGGATCCGAATTGACCCCGCAAACCGTCTGCGCCCGCTGCGGGACCGTGCACGATCCCGCCGAGATCCGGGCCGTCCCGGGCCCGGGCATGCCCACCGACCGCGCCGATATCCTGCTGCGGATGCAGCGGGAGCACGGACTCACTTGATAGGCGGCCACGTCCGTCCACGAATGCCGTTGCGCTCAGCCTGATTTCATGGGAACAGCCGCGTACGCAGGCGGGTTGCCCAAGGCATGACTCTCGGAATCGCGCTCGCCGCGACGAATGCGGACAACTATGTCGACGCGGTCGTGGCCCAGGCCCGGTCGGCCCACGAACTCGGCGTGGGGGCGGTGTGGCTGGGGCAGCGGATGGATTACGACTCGCCGACGCTGGCGGCGATCGTGGGGCGGGAGGTGCCCGGCCTGCAGGTCGGGACCTCGGCCATTCCCGTGATCGGCCGCCACCCGCTGCTCGTCTCCTCGCAGGCGCAGACCGCGCAGGCCGCGACCCACGGCCGCTATCACCTCGGCCTGGCGCTCGGTTCGGCCCTGGTGGCCGGGGCGTTCGGGACCGAGTTCGAGCGGCCGATCACCCGGCTGCGCGAATTCCTCACCGCCATCCGGCAATTGCTCGACAACGAGCCCACGGAATTCCGCGGCGAACTCCTGACCGCCACCCCATCCCTGCCCACGACCGTCCCCGGCGCACACCCGCGAATCCCGGTCCTGGTGGCCGCCATGGGCCCGCAAGCCCTGCGCGTCACCGGCGAACTCGCCGACGGCGCCCTCCCCTACCTCGCCGGCCCCAAAACCCTGAGCTCACAGATCGTTCCGGCCCTCACCCGCGCCTCCTCGACCACCCCGCGCATCGTCGCCTTCGTCCCCGCCGTGGTCACCGCCGACCCCGACCGCGCCCGCGCCACCGCGATCGAGCGACTCTCCTTCTACGAACGCGTCCCCTCCTACCGCCGCGTCCTCGACCTGGAAAACGCCACCCGCGCCGCCGATCTGGCCATCATCGGCGACGAGGGAACCGTGGCCGCCGCCATCCACCGCTACTACGAGGCCGGCGCCACCGAAGTCGTCCTCACCAGCACCGACCTGAGCACCCCGGAAGACGAACTCCGCACCTGGTCCCTAGCCGGCCACCTCACCGCCGACCGAACCGCCCCGATCGGCGGGCGAAGCTGACACCGGGAACACGGCGGCCCGAAAATGCCGAGAGGGCCGGTATCGCTCGATGCGATACCGGCCCTCTCGGTGAAGTGGAGCTAAGGGGACTCGAACCCCTGACCCCCACACTGCCAGTGTGGTGCGCTACCAGCTGCGCCATAGCCCCGTGTTCAGTTCTTTGCTCGCCGGGCGTTGCCCCGCTTGCTTGAACGAAGTTACACGACGGGTGTCCGACAAACCAAATCGCCTGGATAGAGGGTGGTGACGGCGATCTTCTCGAGGTAGGCTCGAACGCATGTTCGATAGCCGAGAGGTGGAGGCGATGGGCGACGAGGAGCTGATCGACGCGGCGCGGCGGGCACATGGAGCGGCGGCGTTCGCACAGGCGGCGGAGATCACAGCGGTGCGGGAGGTGTATCGGCGGCACCGGGCCGGGAATGCCG
>NZ_BAAFGR010000074.1:0-36054 GCF_041154655.1 Nocardia sp. JMUB6875 | reverse complement strand
CCCTTCACCCCCTGACCCACCCAACCACCACCAAGATCAGGGAGCTCTCAGGCAGGCGATCCGGACAAATTCCAGCACTGAGAGCTCCCTGATCTTGTTCCGGCACGGCGGATGATCGTCGCCGGCGCCGGTATGGTGCTTGGGGCGGCTATGGAGATGAGGCGTGGTGGTGAGGGAAGTGTCGAGGGGTGGGGGGTTCGAGCGGCGGATCGAGCCGTTTCGGGCGGAGTTGTTGGCGTATTGCTATCGGATGATGGGGTCGGCGCATGATGCCGAGGATCTGGTTCAGGACACGTATTTGAGGGCGTGGCGGGCTCGGGAGCAGTATGACGATTCGCGTAGTTCGGTGCGGACCTGGCTTTATCGGATCGCGACCAACGTCTGTCTGACCGCGCTGCAGACTCGCGGGGGTCGACCGCTGCCTTCGGGGTTGGTGGCCGCGGCGGATCCGCTCGGGCCGCTGGTGCGGGGCGAGCACGCCGCCTGGTTGCAGCCGCTGCCGGATTCGTTGCTGGATACCGGCGATCCGGCGGGGGCCGTGATCGATCGCGGCAGCCTGCGCTTGGCGTTCGCGTCCGCGCTGCAGCATCTGTCGGCGCGGCAGCGGGGCGCGTTGATCCTGCGCGAGGTGCTCGGTTTCTCCGCGGCCGAGACGGCGGAAATCCTCGGCGTCACCGTCGTTTCGGTGAACAGCTCCCTGCAGCGGGCGCGCGCCCGGCTGAAAGAGATTGGGCTGGAAGGGGTCAGCGAGCCGTCCACGGCCGAGCAGCGCGCCTGGGTCGAGCGCTACATGTCGGCGTTCACGCAGGCCGATATCGAGGGCCTCAAGGCGCTGCTCACCGAGGACGTCATCATGGAGATGCCGCCCATGCTCAACTGGTTCGCGGGGCGCGGCAACTACGGCCTGTTCATGGGCTGGGTCTTCGAGGTGGGCGGGAAGGACTGGCGTCTCGTGCCGGTCGCCGCCAACGGCGGCCAACCCGGATTCGCCGCCTACCGGCGCGTCGATGGCAACTACGAACTGCACACGCTCCAGATCTTCACGGTCACCGCCGAGGGCATCAGCCGGAATTCGGTGTTCCAGGATCCCGAGATCTTCGCGAGTTTCGGTCTGGCGGCCCGGCTCGACGCGTAGCCCCGAGATTTTTTCCGCGGGCGCGATGAGTTCGGATACCGCCGTCGGTATGTATTCCCGAGATCGCCGGAACACTCCGGCGAACCGATCCACAAGGGAGACCCCGATGTCGAACACTCGTGCCGCGGACGAGGCCGCAATCCAGGCCGTGCTGGCCGATTCCTACAAGGCGTGGGAGGCGGGCGACGCCGACGCCATGGTCGCCGACTACACCGCGGACGCGACCGCCATCCTGCCGGGCTCGTTGCGCGACAGCCGCGAGGTGATCCGCCAGAACATGGCACTGGCCTTCGCGGGGCCGCTGGCGGGCAGCTCGACCTACAACAAGCAGCTCAGCATCCGCTTCCTCGGCGAGGACGCCGCGATCGTGATCAGCGAATCCGCCATCCTGTTCGCCGGCGAGACCGAAGTTCCCGGCGACGAGCGAAAGGTGAACGCGACCTGGGTCTTCGAGAAGCGCGACGACCGGTGGCTGATCGCCGCCTATCACAACAGCCCGGTACTGGCTCCCGCCCACTGAACCGCGGCGTGAACCTGTCATCCCACTGACGCATGGCCGGTTGATCTTCCGTCGCACCGCGCTGGTTGGTTCGACCAGCGCGGTGCGCGGATGTCAGCGGGTCCCCGAGTGGTCAGCGAAGCTCTTCGATCACCTTCGCCAAGGCGGTCATCTGGGACTCGTTGATCGAGAAATGGGTGACGGAGTATTCGTCCCGGTAGTGGCGAAGAGTGTCGGCGATGCCGCGGGCCGAACCGTGGAGGAACCCGGGCAGGTGGCGCAACTGCGCATCGGAGAAGGTGGGCTGGAACATGCGGGGGATTGTCAGGTCGACCTCGCCGTGCCCCTCGACCTCCACCGCCTGCACCGTCAACCCCAATTCGATATCGGCGAACCGTGTTCCGGCAACCTCGCGGACGAACTGGGAGCGGCGCGCGAGCGCGGCGTCGCCGATCTCGTCGGAGTCGATATCGGCAGCGACCGGTATCCCGGCCAACGAGATGGTGTCGGCGTGCTCGGCGGCCACCCGTAACAGTCGGTCACCGCCCCCGGCCACCAGCAGCGGAATGCGGTGCTGCACCGGCGGTTGGTGATCGCCCGCGAACAGCGCCCTGGTGTCGACGATCAGATCGCGCAAATGCTCGATGCGCTGCCGCGCACTCGGGAACGGCAACCCCAGTGCCTCGAACTCGGGTTTCGCGAAATCCGGTCCGGCACCGAGCCCCAACTCGAACCGCCCATCGGTCAATTGCGCCACACTCGCGACATCGCGCGCCAGCCAAGCCGCCCGATAGAAGGCCCCGTCCAGCACCATGGTCCCGACCCACACCCGATCCGTCGCCTCCGCCATCGTGATCAGCGCGGGAAACGGCGAGATCATGCCCAAATGGTCGGGCACCGTAACCACGTCATACCCCAGGTCCTCGGCCTGCTGCGCCTTCTTCCGCCACTCGGCCCGCGACTCACCACCACCGAGACCGACAGAGAACCGAAACGGCCGTTGTGCCATATTATTTCGATCATCTTTCACCCCACCGACGGTACCCACACCGCCCCCGCCAACACTTGCATCAACCTTGCATCTACCTTGCGTCCGTGGGGTGGCCTGTTTGGGGCTCCTGATGTTCGTCATCTAGCTGACTGAAACGGCGTTTCACTCAAGGCTATTCGCTGTGTTTCGGTGATGTGGTCGGCTGTGACAACTTGGTTAACCGGGCGTTCGTCGCGTGCCGCTGTGGTTTCATGAGATGCAACAACGGTTCATGGAAGAAGACGCGGCGGGAGGCGAGGGTTGATGACCCGCACCACGGAGTTCCTCATTGTCGGTGGGGGATTGGAAGGGTTGGCGATCGCGTGGTCGCTGGCCGAGCGGGGTGCCACCGACGTGCTGGTGGTGGAGCGGAACACGCTGTGCTCCGGGATGACCGGGAAGTCCAGCGGGGTGGTGCGGTGCCATTACGGGGCGGCCTCGCTGGCGGCCATGTCGTGGTGGTCGGTGCCGTTCTTCGAGAATGCCCGCGAGATTCTCGGGGATGACCTGGGGTTCCGGCAGTGCGGGTACGTGGTCGGCGTGGGCGCGGACAATGTCGATCCGCTGAAGGCCAATGTGGCCATGCAGCAGGGGCTGGGCATCGAGGTCGAGCTCATCGGGCCGGAGGAGATGGCCGAGTTGTGGCCGGGACTGCGGGTCGATGACTTCGCCGCATTGGCCTATGAACCGCGCGGTGGACGAGGCGAAGCCTATTTGACCGGAATGGCTTTCGGGGCCGCGGCGCGGGAACGCGGCGTGCGCATCCGGCAGCAGTGCGAGGTCGTCGAACTGCTCGAGCGCGGGGGACGGGTCATCGGCGCGCGACTCTCGGACGGGACCGAGGTACACGCGGGGACGGTGATCGTCGCCGCGGGACCGTGGACGCCGGACCTGACCGCCTCCGTCGGCGTCGAGGTTCCGGTGAAAGCCCAACGCGCCCAGCTGATCCTGATCGATCAGGGCGAGCCGCTCCCATCCGTGCCGGTGCTCTCGGATCTCGCCAGCCTGCAATACCTCTGTCGGGAACCGAATGGGGAACTGCTGGCGGGCAACAGCGATCATGCCGTCCCCGAGTACGTGGACCCGGACGATTTCGTCAACCGCGCCGACGACTCCACCGTCGAGAAGGTCATCGGCCGCCTCGACCACCGCCTGCCGCACATGCCCGATCCGCGCGTCACCGGCAGCTACGTCGGCGCGTATGACGTGACCCCGGACTACAACCCGATCATCGGCCCAGCCCCGATCGACGGCCTGTTCCTCGCGACCGGTTTCTCCGGCCACGGTTTCAAGATCTCCCCGGCGGTCGGCCGCCTGGTCGCCGACCTGCTGCTCGACGGCGAGACCACCCTGCCGAACGTGGACGCCGCCGACTTCCGCTACTCCCGATTCGCCGAGGGCCGCCCCCTGCTGAGCCCGCACCCGTACGCCGGCGCCGGCGAAATGCGCTGACCTCCAACCACATCCGATCCACCCCGCTGTTCCAGGAGCCGATATGGCGATAGACACCCCCACCGCGACCGTCACCCCGATCACCACCCACCGCACCCTGGCCGAACAGGCCCGCGACACCGGCACCACCTTCATCCTCGCCGTCTTCACCACCCTGTCCGGCAAGCCCTGCGCCAAGCTGGTTCCCGTCCAGGCAGTGGACCAATTGGCCGAGGAGGGCGTGGGTTTCGCCGGATACGCCGCGGGCATGATCGGCCAGCAGCCGCGCGACCCGGACCTGATGGCCATCCCGGACGTCGCCACCTTCACCCCGATCCCGTTCGTCCGCCCGGGCCTGGCGATGGTGCACTGCACCCCGCAGGTGGAGGGCACACCGTGGCCCTTCGCGCCCCGGGTCATCCTGGAGCGCACCCTGGCTCGCGCGGCCGAGCGCGGCTACACCGTGAATGTCGGCGCGGAGATCGAATACTTCCTGGTGGACCGCACCCCCGCCGGCTTGGCCCCGGCCGACACCGCCGATGTGAGCCGCCAGCCCTGCTACGACGCCCGCGATGTGACCCGCATGTACGACCACCTCACCGAGGTCTCACAGGCCATGAACACGCTGGGCTGGGGCAACTACGCCAGCGACCACGAGGACGGCAACGGCCAGTTCGAGCAGAACTTCGACTACTCCGACGCCCTGACCACCGCCGACCGCGTGATCACCGCCCGCTACCTGCTGTCGGTGATCGCCGAGAAGCGCGGCATGAAGGCCACTTTCATGCCCAAGCCCTTCACCGACCGCACCGGGACGGGCATGCACCTGCACCTGTCGCTGTGGGCCGGGGACCGCCCGCTGTTCCCCGACGCCGCCGACCCGCGCGGCCTGGGTCTGTCGCCGACCGCCTACGGCTTCCTCGCGGGCATGCTCGACCACGCCTGCGCCTTGCAGGGCGTCATCGCGCCGACGGTCAACTCCTACAAGCGAACCGGCGCGACCAGCACCGCCAGCGGCGCGACCTGGTCCCCGCGCTACGCCACCTACGGCGGCAACGACCGCACACACTACCTGCGCGTCCCCGACTCGCACCGGGTCGAATTGCGCGGCGCGGACGGCTCGGCGAACCCGTACCTGGCCATCGCCGCAGCGGTGGCGGCCGGACTCGACGGCATTGACCGCGAACTCGATCCCGGCGCACCGGGGGAGCGTCAAGGTGACACGCTCCCAATGACTCTCGTGCACGCCATGGACGCGCTCACCGCCGACCCGGTGGTCACCGCCGCCCTCGATATCGCCGGTCCCGGCGTCGCGGACTACTTCGCCGAGCGCAAGCGCGAGGAGTTCTTCGCCTGGCACAACACCGTCTCCGACTGGGAGATCGAGCACTACCTCACGGCCTTCTGAGCCCGAAACCCTTTGGAGGACACCATGTGCGGCATTGTCGGCCTGCACCTGCGCGACCCCGCGCTGTACCCTAGCCTGGGCGCACTGCTCACCGGCATGCTCGACCAGATGTGTGACCGCGGACCGGATTCGGCCGGCATGGCGGTCTACGGCGATCCCATGTGGTCGCCGCCCGGCACCGAGACGGTATCGCTGCTGGACTCGCCGCTGCCCGCCGCGGACCTCGCCGCCGCACTCACCGACCTGGTGGGTCTACCGGTGACGGCGCTGGAACTCGCACCGACCATCGTGCTGAATTCCGTTGCGGCAGCGGAGGAAGTGGTCGATGCCGTGCGCAAGCTCGCACCCCAGGCCCGCGTGATCGGGTTCGGCGGCGAACTGACCGTACTGAAGGGCGTCGGCGATCCGGCCACCCTGGCCCGCGATTTCGGCCTGCCCGCCGCCCAGGGCTGGCAGGGCGTCGCCCACACCCGCATGGCGACCGAGTCCGCCGTGACCGCCGAGGGCTCTCACCCCTTCTCGGTCGGCCCCGGCCAATGCCTGGTCCACAACGGCTCGTTCAGCAACCACATGAGCATCAAGCACGAATTGCTGCGTCACGGCGTGGAATTCGACAGCGAGAACGACACCGAGGTGGGCGCGCGCTTCGTCGCCGACCAGCTGGCCCGCGGCGCGGACCTGGAGAAGGCGCTCCTGCTGCTGAACGAACGCTTCGACGGCTTCTACACCCTGCTGGTGTCCACCAGCGACTCCTTCGCCGTGGTCCGCGACGCCATCGCCTGCAAACCGGCCATCGTCGCCGAGACCGACCGCTGGGTGGCCATGGCTTCGGAGTACCGCGCCCTGGCCGAACTCCCCGGCGTCGAGCAGGCCCGAATCTTCGAACCCGAACCGGAAGAGGTGTACCTATGGCGGCGATCGTGACCGAGCGCACCATCCTCGACGTCGTCGAATCCGGCACGCGCGCGGTCAATTCCGCGCTCAGCGCACCCGACGCCCCGGCCGCGGTGACCCTGACCAACCCGCGCGGCGCGCACGCGCTGGCCTGCGGGCTGAACCGGGACATGGACGTCGTCATCGACGGGCATGTCGGCTACTACTGCGCGGGCATGAACCAGCACGCGAGCGTGACCGTCAACGGCAGCGCCGGTGTCGGCGTCGCCGAGAACATGATGTCCGGCACCGTGCGCGTCCAAGGCGACGCCTCGCAGTCGGCGGGCGCGACCGCGCACGGCGGGCTGCTGGTCCTCGAGGGCAATGCCGGTGCGCGCTGCGGTATTTCGATGAAGGGCGTGGACATCGTGGTGGGTGGCAGCATAGGCCACATGAGCGCCTTCATGGGCCAGGCCGGACGCTTGGTGGTGCTCGGCGACGCCGGTGAGGCACTGGGGGACTCACTCTACGAGGCCCGCATCTACGTGCGCGGCACGGTCGCCTCCCTCGGCGCGGACTGCGTGCGCAAACCTATGCGCGCCGAGCATCTGGCCGAACTGCGGGACCTGTTGTCGCTGGCCGGATTCGACGCCGACCCGGCGGATTTCAGCCGCTACGGCTCGGCCCGCCAGCTCTACCACTTCCACGTCGACAACGCGGCCGCGTACTGACCCGCACCCGAGGAGCGACACCATGCACCCTGCGAATACCCCTATGCCGCTGCGGGAATCGGCGACCTTCGACCGCCACGCCATCGCCGAGATCCAGCGCGCCGCCGACACCGGCATCTACGACATCCGCGGCTGGGGCGCCAAACGCCCGCTGCCGCACTTCGACGACCTGCTGTTCCTGGGCGCGTCCATGTCCCGCTACCCGCTCGAGGGCTACCGGGAACGCTGCGACACCGACGTCGTCCTCGGCGACCGGCACGCTAAGCATCCACTGCATCTGGATATTCCGATCACCATCGCGGGCATGAGCTTCGGCGCGCTGTCGGGCCCGGCCAAGGAGGCGCTGGGCCGCGGCGCGAGCGCGGTGGGCACCTCCACCACCACCGGCGACGGCGGCATGACCCCGGAGGAGCGCGGCCAGTCCAAACACCTGGTGTACCAGTATCTTCCGTCCCGCTACGGCATGAATCCGGACGACCTGCGCGCCGCCGACGCCATCGAGATCGTGCTCGGCCAGGGCGCCAAGCCCGGCGGCGGCGGCATGCTGCTGGGCCAGAAGATCAACGAGCGGGTCGCCGCCATGCGCACCCTGCCCCGGGGCATCGACCAGCGCAGCGCCTGCCGCCACCCCGACTGGACCGGCCCGGACGATCTCGCCATCAAGATCCTGGAACTGCGTGAGATCACGAATTGGGAGAAGCCGATCTACATCAAGGTCGGCGCGACCCGCACCTACTACGATGTGAAACTCGCGGTGAAAGCGGGTGCGGACGTGGTCGTAGTGGACGGCATGCAGGGCGGCACCGCCGCCACCCAGGACGTGTTCATCGAACACGTCGGGATACCCACGCTCGCGGCCATCCCGCAGGCGGCCCGCGCACTGAAGGAGCTAGGCGTGCACCGGCGGGTGCAGCTCATCGTCTCCGGCGGCATCCGCACCGGCGCCGACGTGGCCAAGGCCATGGCGCTGGGCGCGGACGCGGTCGCCATCGGCACCGCCGCCCTGATCGCCCTGGGCGACAACCACCCCCGCTACGCCGCGCAGTACGAGGCGCTCGGTTCGGCGGCGGGCTACTACGACGACTTCCAAGACGGCCGCGACCCGGCGGGCATCACCACCCAGGACCCGGAACTCGCCGCCCGCCTGGACCCGGTCGAGGGCGGCCGCCGCCTGGCCAACTACCTGCGCGTGCTCACCATGGAGGCACAGACCCTGGCCCGCGCCTGCGGCAAATCCCACCTGCGCAATCTCGAACCCGAGGACCTGGTGGCCCTGACCGTCGAGGCGGCCGCCATGGCGCGGGTGCCGCTGGCGGGCACCGACTGGATTCCCGGGGCGGTCGCATGAGCGCCGAATCCGACTCCGCCGCACCGATCTTCGACCCGCTCTGGGCCGAGATCGAGGCGGTCGGCCGCCACGCCGACACCGGCGGGTATCGTCGGTTCGCCTGGTCGGACGCGGATCTCACACTGCGCGAATGGTTCCGGGGCTGCGCGGCGGCCCGGTCCATGGACGTGGAGGAGGACCGCAACGGCAACCTGTGGGCCTGGTGGCTGCCGCGCAACTGGGTGGGAGATCCCAAGGGCGCGTTCGTCACCGGCTCGCACCTGGACTCGGTGCCCGACGGCGGGGCGTTCGACGGCCCGCTGGGCATCGTCTCGGCCTTCACCGCCGTCGATCTGCTCCGGGCTCGCGCCGTGGAACCGTCGATACCCATTGCGGTGGTGGCCTTCTCGGACGAGGAAGGCGCACGCTTCGGCGTCGCCTGTATCGGCTCCCAGCTCAGCACCGGCGTGCTCGCACCCGAACGAGCACTGGGTCTACGCGGCGGCGATGGAATCACCTTGGCCGAAGCCCTGATTCGCGCCGGTCGCGATCCGCAGTCACTCGGCCCCGACCTCACCCTCGCCGAGCGCGTCGGCGTCTTCGTCGAGCTGCACATCGAGCAGGGCCGCGCCCTGGACCTGGTGGATCGCCCACTGGCCATGGCCTCGGCCATCTGGCCGCACGGCCGTTGGGAATTCGACTTCACCGGCGAGGCCAATCACGCGGGCGCGACCCGCCTGGTCGACCGCCGCGACCCCATGCTGCCCTTCGCCGCCACCGTGCACGCCGCCCGGACCGAGGCGGCGATACACGAGGCCGTCGCCACCTTCGGCAAGGTACTGGTTTCACCCAACGGCACCAACGCGATTCCCTCCCGCGTCCGGGCCTGGCTCGACGCCCGCGCCGCCGATCAGCCCACCCTCGACGCCCTGGTCGAGGGCATAGCCCGCGCGGCCCGTGCCCAGGCCGGAGCCGAGGGCGTCGAACTCGCGGTCCATGCCGAATCCATCACGCCCGTGGTCGATTTCCCGCCGGAGCCCCGCGCCCGACTGGCCGCCGCGCTCGCCCACCTGGGCGACATTCCGGTGATCCCGACCCAGGCGGGCCACGATGCGGGCATCCTGTCCGAGCTGGTGCCGACCGCAATGCTGTTCGTGCGCAACCCCACCGGTGTCTCCCACTCGCCGTCGGAGTTCGCCGAATCGGCCGACTGCCACATCGGCGCGGCGGCCCTGGCCGATGTCATGGCGGCCTGGGTCACCGGCTGATCATTCCTCGACGTGATTGTCCGGGTACGCGGTGATGGCCAGGAACCGGATGGGCAGCCGGACCAGATCGCTCGGCCCATGCGCGCCCTCACCATCCAGCAGCAGCGAATCACCCGGCCGCAGCGTGTATTCCGAGTCGCCGTGGCCGTAGACCATGACGCCCTCGAGCATGTACAGCAGTTCGGTGCCCGCGTGCTGGAACAGCGGGAATGTCTCGCTGCTCTCGGTCAGCGTGACCAGCACCGGTTCCAGCCGCTTGTGCTGCCCGCGCAGCGCGCCCAGTAGCTCGTAGTGGTGCCCCACCCGGGTGCCACGCCCCACGATCACCGCGCCGTGCCCGGCCGAGGTGTACACGGCCTCACGCGCGGTGTCCGCACCCCGGAACAACGAGGTGACCGGCACATCCAGACCCGCCGCCAGCCGCGCCAAAGTCGAAAGGCTGCAAGAGGTCTGAGCATTCTCGATCTTGGACAGCATGGCCTTGGAGATTCCCACCTTGACCGCCATATCACCCACCGACAGCCCACTGGCCAGCCGCAGCGCCCGCACCTGCTTGCCGATCACCCGCTCCAGCTCGACCCCGGTCGGGGTATCGGGCGGCACCTCCCGCTGCACAGGGGCGGGATCGCCGGTGTCGCGGTGTTCGGCTCGGGAGCTCATACCGGCATCCTAGCGTGCGGGTTTCCTCCCAGTTGACAACGTCTTTTGCTGCATTCGACAGATCCCGACCGGGCTACGGGCGTTTGATTTTCGTCTGGCGGACCAGCCACGGATTGCCGTCGGCGAGCAGGGCGCCGGAGTCGACCAGGGTCTTGACTCGCCAGAACAGCGGAGCGTCAGCGACATTCCGCGCGGCCATCACCGGTCCGACGACCCGGGCGATGACCGTCCAGTCGGGACCCGCCGCGTCGAGGAGAGCCTTGTCGTAATGGTCGGCCGGTGCGGAGGTCAGCTCGCCCGCGACAATGCGGAAGGTCTGGTTCTCCCGTGTGATTCGCTGCCAGGCGTGGCGAGCGGCCGCGCGTTCGTCGGCGGTGACAGGCTCGGGCCGGGAGAGATACCGGGCCAGCTCATCCGGGCTGTAAGCCCCTGCCGCGCCGAGCAATTCGACCGCCTCGAGGGGGCGATCGGGCAGTTGGTCGCACAATGCGTGGAAGAAGGAGAGCTCACCGGCATTGTCGCGGCCGTACCAGACCACGAGACGATCGGCGGCCGCGACCTTTTCCCAGAACTCCGCCAACTCCGCGCGCAGGTTCACCGGACGATCGGGCGCTTCACCGATCTGCGCCGCGACCATCTCGTCCCACCACTGCCACCACCGGACCCGGGCGTCGGGATCGCCCGGGTCCAGCGGACCGCAACTCAGATCATCGGGAAACCACGCCACCGCCTCGTCCGCGTGCTCGACGCTGCCGTCGAGTGCCACGCGCAGCGACTCGGCCGCCGAAGGCCCGCCTACCAGGTGCAATGTCGTCATTGGACCAGTGTGCCCACCGGTAACCGGGTACCGCCTCAGGGTTCACACCCAATTCTGGTACCGGGGGCTCAGCCCCCGAAGATGGCCTTCGGCTCGCCGAGGTACCAGGTGTTCTCGATGCGCATGCGGTGGATGAGCCAGCGGTCGCCGTCGCGCACCAGCTCCAGTTCGTAGGGGTTCTTCAGCAGCGCGAAGGTGTCGTGGTCGGCGGTGAGCAGGTGCTGGGCCTCGACGAGGGCGGTCATGGTCGCGGTGTCGCCGTCGATGGCGATGCGCGGATTGGTGACCTGGTGGGTGGTATCCACACGGCCGGTGAACATTTCGAGGATGGCCGAGACGATCGCGTCGCGGCCGGTCATCACCGGCGGCGCGGCGCCCCAGCGGGCGGCGGCGGGGCGGAAGTCCAGTTCGGCGTCGGCGGTGAAGGCCGAGGCGAACAACTCCGCGTCCTTGCGGTCCTGTCCGAGCGCGAATCGGTAGAGGGCGTCGGTGATTTCGGCCCGGTCGCGCAGTTCGGCGACCACGGCGGCCGCATCGTCGGCGGGGGCGGACAGCGCGCGGTGGGTGATGCTCATCGGGGTCTCCTTCGTCGTTCCGAGGGGGTGAACGCGGCCGCCACGATTTCTCTTCCAGCCCGGCAAGGAACTCCGCGAAGCGGCAGGGTGTCGATACATGCCAAGAAAAGGGATTTCCACGCCATTCGAACTGCCGTGCCCACCGCAACCCTGCGCCCGCGCCCTCTGACTCGGTACGCTGATCTTCGGGCAGGGCGAGTGTGGTTGTGTTGTTGCGGGGACTGTTGAGCGATCCTGGGGAGGATGCGTGCGGATGGAGCCCGAGAATGCAGATACGCGGCCGGAGTGGGCGCCGCTGACCGTCGATCTGGACCGGCCCAGCGCGGCCCGGGTCTGGGACTTCTTCCTCGGTGGATCACACAACTTCCAGGTCGATCGGGCCTTCGCGCGCGAGACCATGGCCCAGATGCCGGACGCGCCGGTCATCGCGCGGGAGAATCGGGCATTTCTGGGGCGGGCGGTCCGGTTCCTGGCCGCGCAGGGCATCACCCAGTTCCTCGATGTCGGTTCCGGGATTCCGACGGTCGGCAATGTGCACGAGGTGGCGCGTGAAGCGTGCCCCGGGGCGCGGGTGGTCTACGTCGACAATGATCCGGTCGCCGTCACCCACAGCCGTGCGCTGCTGCGGGGCGATCGCGACACACTCGTGCTGGAATCCGATCTCCGCCGCCCCGCGGATTTCCTCGGCGACGACGGCGCCGGGCTGCTGCTCGATTTCGACCGTCCCGTCGCCGTATTGCTGCTCGCCGTCCTGCATTTCATCCCGGACTCCGATGATCCGTCCGGCATCCTGGCCCAGATCCGGGCGCAACTGGCCCCCGGCAGCTACCTCGTGATCGTGCACGGCAGCGTCGAAGCCGATGCCCACCAGGCCGTCCAGGACCTCTACCGCCGCACACCGACCCCGCTCAGCATGCGGCCGCGCGACGAGATCCTACGTCTCTTCGACGGATTCGAGCTGGTGCCACCGGGTTTGGTCGCACCGTCCGCCTGGCGGCCCGCGCTGTCCGAGGGCTCGGGGCCGGTCCCGTACACCCCCGGATACGCCGGAGTGGGGCGACTGCGATGATCCTGCGGCGATCGGGAGCGACACGATCGGGTCCCTGCGACCGGGAGCGCACCCTGCAGCGCGCCGCCGACCAATACCTGAAACTGCTTGCGGCGGTGGGATATACCGCCACCGACCCGGTCGCGGCCGCGGAACTGGCCACCGATTTCCTGTGCGCGCTCGACCGGATCAGCGCGACCGACAACGGGAGCATCGGCTCGGTGGACAGCGAAAGCATCAGCGCCGCACAGGCACTCGGTCACGAGCTCGCCACCGGCCTGCCCGGGCTGCCCACCAGCTCCCGGTTCGTCGGCCCGCTGGCCAGCGCCCTGCTGCTGGCCGCACCCACCGAAACCGCCTCGGCCTGGGCGCTGCTGGCCGGGCACGCGATGGCCGGTTACGCCGAAGCCCTGACCGAACGCGCCCTCGGCGAGCACGAGACCATCCTGCGCGCCGCCGTCGCCGCCCGTGAGCACCGGATCAGCGAGCTGCAGGACCGGCTGCACCACGCCGCGACCCACGACCGGCTGACGGGGCTGCCCAATCGCACCGTGCTCGAGGAGAGCATCCTGCGATCCATGGCCGCGGGGCGGCCGCTGTCGCTGCTGCTGGTGGATCTGGACGGCTTCAAGCAGATCAACGACCTCCACGGCCACGGCATCGGCGACGAGCTGCTGATCGCGGTCGCCGAGCGCCTGCGCGCGGTCACCGGCCCCGACGACTGCGTATGCCGTTACGGCGGAGACGAATTCGTCATCACCACCGCCGGCACCGAGGACGCGGCCCGCCTCATCGCCGACCGCATCCTCATCGAGATCGCGCTGCCCTTCCCGCTGTCCACGGCGCTGGTTCACGTCCGGGCCAGCATCGGCATCGCCACCACCGCCGACGGCGACCACAATCCGGTCACCCTCATCCACGCCGCCGACCGCGCCATGTACGCCGCGAAATCCGGCGGCGGCCACCGCTATCGCACCGAGCCCTGAACCCGCGCCGCGGGTCGCCTGCGCATTCCGGTCGGCATCGCCGGTTATGGTTGATTTGTCACGTGGACGACGGCGGGCCGGTTTCGGCGCTCGTGCAAGCGTGCGAAATAGTGGGGCGGGCCCGAGGGAGAATACGGACGTGAGCGAGACAATCAGGCACAAGTACCGGGATCGGCGCGCGCCGTCGGCGGTCATCGCAGGGACGGGTGCCCCGGCGCCTGTTTGCGGCTAGTTCGATGTCCGACCGAGAAGTACCCGGGTCCGGCGGCCTGCCGGGACCCGGCGGGAACAGGTCCGACGCGGTGGAACGCCTCCGCAAGAAGCTGGAAAGTCTGCGCGCCGCCGAGACCCCCGCCCCCGAGGCCGGAGACGGCGGATCCAATCTCACCCGACTGCCCCCGCGCCGCCCGCGCCGCATGACCGAGGAGGTCAGCGAGCGCCCCCGCAATGTGTGGCGTCCCGATGGCAGCTCCATCTACGACCCCGATCCGACCCGGCCCGTACTGCGCTCGGAACTGCAGCGCGAGACCGGCTGGTTCCCGATCGACCCCGGCGCCACCCGCCACCCGGCTCCCGAGCGCGACCCGAATCGCGCCGACACGGACGCGAACGTCATCGACTTGGCCGCCCTGCGCGCCAAGCGCGCCGGGGAGGGCGCACCGCCCCGCGGCATCCGGCCCGCCGCCAAACCGCGTCGCATCGCACCCGCCACGGGTGAAGCGACCGGCGAGGGCAAGCCGGGCAACAACCCCGCATCCCCGCGGCCGGACGGACCGCCGCGCGAGCACTGAGTCTCGCTGCTCAAGCCGAGAGCTCGGGGCGCTACCAGGGCAGCGACCCATGGGCGTCGAAATAGCCGCCGGTGGGTCCATCGGCGGGCACCTGGGCCATGCGCGCGATGATCCGCGCCCCTTCCGCCGGGGTCTGCGTGCCCGAATGGGCGTTGAGATCGGTCGCGGTGTAGCCGGGTTCCACGGCGTTGATTCGCATGTCGGGCAGCGCGTTCGCGTACTGCACGGTGATTCGGTTGACCGCGGTCTTCGAGACCGGATAGGACAGTCCGGGATAGGCATGGGCGATGGTGCCGGGCGTGGAGCCCCGCGAGATCGAGGCCAGCGAGCTGCTGACATTCACGATGACCGGCGCGGGGGAGCGGCGCAGCAGCGGGAGGAACGCGTGAATGACCCGCACGACGCCGAAGACGTTGGTGTCGAAGACCGTCCGCATCATCTCGGCGGTGACGTTCTCGATGCCGACCGCGCCATTGCCCTCGACATCGATGCCCGCGTTATTGACCAGGACGTCGAGCCCGCCGTCCGCCTCGATGAGCTTCACGGCCGCCTCGACGGAGGCGTCATCGGTGACATCCAGCCGCACCGAGCGCGCGCCGAGCTGTTCGGCGGCGCGGCGGCCGCGTTCGGGATCGCGGCTACCGAGGTAGACGGTGTGCCCGGCGGCGACCAGTTGGCGGGCGGTTTCGAAGCCGAGGCCCTTGTTCGCCCCGGTGATGAGTGTCGTTGTCATGGCTTCAGATTCGCGCGGTGCGCAGCGCGCAGCCAGTCGCCTGATCTTCCTGGGACTGTCGATACCAGGCTCGGCGCGGCCGGCGGGTGACGGCAGAATGAGTTGTATGGCCACTGCGGAATTCGGGAAAGCCGTGCGGCGCCGGCGCGATCAGATATCGCCCGACGCGGCCGGGCTACCGGCGACCGGTGCGCGGCGCGCACCGGGATTGCGGCGGGAGGAATTGGCGCTGCTGGCCGGGATTTCCGCGGATTATGTGACCCGCCTGGAACAGGGGCGTGCCTCGAATCCCTCGCCGCAGGTGGTCGAGGCGCTGGCCCGCGCGCTGCGTCTGTCGCCGGAGGAGCGCGTCCACCTGTATCGGCTGGCCGGATTGGTCGTCCCCGAAGCCGGGACCGTGCCCACCGCGATTCCGCCCGCGGTGCAGCGCATGCTGGATCGGCTGATCGGCATTCCCGTCGCGGTGTTCGACGCGTCTTGGACACTGCTGCAAGCGAATTCGTTCTGCCGTGCGCTTCTGGGCGACCCCATGGACTGGGAGGGCAACGCGCGCAATCGGGTGTGGCGGCATTTCGTCAGCCCGGGTGCGTTCGGCCGCTACGCGCCGCAGGACCTCGAAGCCCTCGAGACCGCCCTCGTCTCGGATCTGCGCGCGGCCGAGGTTCGCTATCCCGCCGACCGCCGGCTCCGGCAGCTGATCCTCGACCTGCGCGCCCAGAGCCCCCGCTTCGCCGCGCTCTGGGAGTCCGGCACCGTCACCGGCTACGACATCACTGTGAAAACCGTCGACCACCCGACCGCCGGTGAGATCACCCTGGACTGCGCGGTGCTCACGGTCGCGGGCTGCGATCTGCGCATCATGATCGACACCGCGGAACCCGGAAGTCCCGACGCCGAACGGTTGGCCCTGTTGGCCGCGAAAGGTGGTGGGATGACCGCAGAAGATGCCGATTTGCGCCCGTCACGCGTGTAGATGTTCCGGGTGCGGTGCTGTCTGGGACGAATGTCTTCGAACGGAGTCTGAAATGATCAGATTTCACTACTGTTCGCACCCATGATCCACAACACTCGTCGTGCCGGATTCGCCGCCATCGCCTTCGCCGCCATCCTGGTCGGTGCCGCCGGACCCGCCGCCGCGGCGGACACCGGCTCCACCTCCACCGGCTCCTCCAGCCTGAGCTCCAGCATCGTCAACACCCCGCTGGGCACCTTCTGGACCCAACTCGTCAACACCCTGGGCGTCGCCTTCGGTTCCTCCCAGCCCGCCAAGTAGCCACTCCCGGATAACCCGTGCACAGTCTGCCGGTCGGCGAAATACGCTGTCCGGCAGACTGTTTCCGCGTCACCGGACGACGTCGAGGACCTGCTTCTGAACGCCGTTGGAGTAGGTCTCGAACTCGACCAGCTGCAGCTTCTGCGCATCCTTGTCGGTCTCGCTGAACAGCCGCTTGCCCGCGCCGAGCAGCAGCGGGAAGACCAGCAGGTGGTACCGGTCGATCAGCCCCGCATCGGACAGGCTCCGATTGAGCGCGGCGCTGCCGTGAATGATGATCGGCCCGCCCTCGGTTTCCTTCAGCGCGGCGACCTCCTCGACCGACCGCAGAATCGTGGTCTCACCCCAGTTCGAAACCAGGTCGCCATCCGACATCGTGGTGGACACAACGTATTTCGGCATCACCTTGTACCCGGCGAAATCCTCCATGTCCGGCCACACCGGACTGAACGCCTCATAGCTGACCCGCCCCAGCAACATCGCGGTCGCCTCGTCCTGCTCCCGCCCCTTGATCTCATAGGCCTCGGGCACGAACTCGATGTCCTTGAACGTCCACCCCGAATTCCGATACCCAGGCTCCCCACCCGGCCCCTCCACAACCCCGTCGAGTGACACGAAGGCCGAGCTGATCAAAGTACGCACGAAATTCTCCCGTTCGATGTGATTCGGACGGCTTCATCATTGCCGATGGGCGGATGACCACCGGTAAGGCCCGTCGATCGCGTTGTTCACGCACTGTTGGCTGGGAGAACAGGGCGTGGCCGCCAGAGGATCTCTGGGCGGTCACCGGGGGTGGTCATGGTGGGCCGATTTGTTCGACCGTGTGGGTACACCGCCGGCACCATCCCGTTCCAGGAGTTCTACTGGGGCGAGTGGATGCGCGATACGAAGGTCGTCGGCGACTGGGACCGCAATGACTTCGCCGCCTACCTGGCCACGGTGAAGACGGTCACCGAGAAGCAGGTCGCCCTGGGCGCGAACGGTGTGGTGGCCGAGGGCAAGACGGCCGGTGAACTGCGCGTCCTCGCCGCGTGGAATGCCGGCGCCGCCGAGACCAAGGGCGAATTCGCCAAGCTCGCCAAGCCCTACTCCGACGCCAAGCCCGGCAAGCTGGCGTACGCCATCGAGTACCGCCTGCGCAACGGCCGCTGACGTCTCGCCGGGTGGCATACCGGCCGGTGTGCCGCCCGGCGATCCATCGGTAGGTTCGGGGGATGGGGAGTTCGACCGACGCGCAGCGTCGATCACGCAGGTACAGGCGATTCATCGCGATCATGGCCGGGGTCGTGGCGGTGGTCGCGGTGGTGGGGTCGGTGCCGCGATGGTGGTGCGGGCGGGACGCGGACGCGTGGTTCGACGGTGATTCCGGGCGGGTGCGCGGTCTCGCGGAGGAACTGGTGGCCTTCGAGGAGGCCGACGATCAGCGGCGCGCGAGCGGCACGGGCGGGGAGATCGACGGCATGTGGGGGCTGCTCGCCCATCAGATGACGGCGCTGGGGCTGGCGCAGGTGAGCCTGGCGCATCCCGAATGGCGGGATCGCTACGCCCCCATCGCGACTCGCGCGGCGGCCAAGAGTCTGCGGCCCGAGATGTACAGCGTGTTCACCGGCACCTGGCACGGGGAGGACGGGGTCGCGGTGCCGGACAGCCCGAACGGGCATGCGTACCTGTCGTATCCGGCCCTCGCGCTCGGGATGGCCCGCCTGGTCGATCCGGCGTTCCCGGCCGCGCTTGCGGCCCAACAGGATTCGCTCGTCGCCTCGTTCGAGCGGCGGCTGCTCGCCTCGCCGACCGGGCTGATCGACACCATGCCCGGCGAGGCCTACCCGACCGATGTGGCGGCTGTCGCCGCTGCGATCGCCGTGCACGGGCGCGCTACCGGCGTGGATCACTCCGCCGTGCTCACCCAATGGGCGCAGCGGGTGCGCGCGGTGCAGATCGATCGGGACACCGGGCTGGTGTGGCAGCGCATGGGCGTCGACGGGAAGCCTCACGACGCCCCGCGCGCTTCGGGCACGGGATTCGCCGCGTATTTCGCGGGTTTCGCGAATCGGGCGCTGGCCGAGGAGCTGGCCGACGGCGCTTTCCGCCAGGAGCGCAACGTGCTCGGTTTCAGCGCGATCCACGAGTACGGCGGGGGTTCCGACGGTGTCGGTGACATCGACAGCGGCCCCGTCATTCTCGGAATCTCGGTGTCGGCCAGCGGATTCGCGCTCGCCCCGGCGCGCGCCTTCGGCCACCGCGAGATCTTCACCCGGCTGTTCCGCACCGTGGATCTGTTCGGCCTGCCGCTGCGCAGCGGGAACCGCGTGCGCTTCGCCAACGGTGGCGCGATCGGCAACGCGCTGCTGCTGGCCTTCCTCACCTCCGGACCGGAGGTCGCGCGATGAGGCTCCCCGACGATCCCCGGCTGCGCGCCGCGTGGCGGCTGCTGCGCATCCCGCTGCTGCTGACCGTGCTGTACCTCGCGCTACGCCTAGCACTGGCGGCACTGTCGGCACGACACGGATACGGTTCCCCGGACGGGGTGGGCGCGAACTATCTCGCCGTAGCGGCCGCAGTGATGGTGTTACGAGTTGCGCTGCTGGTCGTGGTCCCCGCGGTGCTGGCCTACCGCCTGGTGGTGCGCGGAGTCACTTACCTGCTGCGCCAACAGGATTAGCTCGGCTGCCGCAGCGGCAGCCCGGCGGCCTGGTAGATATCGTCGATGACGCTCATGTTCGAGACCGCGTCGTCCGCCGTGGTGAGGATCGGCTCGCCGCGCAGCACGGCCCCCGCGAAGGCGTCGAGCTGATAGTCGTAGGAGGCGCGGCGGCTGAAAGTCCGTAGACTGCGCCCGGATTCGGTGCGCAGGAGCATGGCATGACCCATCCGCGGCACCACCGGATTGAACAGCCGCAGGCTGCCCCGCTCACCGGTGATCGTGGCCCCGATCCGCACCAGATCCGACGACCACATCGAGCAGAGCACCCGCCCGGTATGCCCGGAGGGGAATCGCAGTTCGGCCGACATGGCGCGATCGATGCGCGGATCGCGTAGCTTGGCCCGCGCCGAAATCACCTCCGGCTCTTCACCTCCGAAGGTGCGGGCCATGTGCACGGCATAGCAGCCCGCGTCCATGAGCGCGCCGCCTGCCAGCTCGTAGTTGTAGCGGATGTCGGCGAACTTGGGCAGCGGGAAGCACAGCGCGGTCTCGACCCGCACCAGCTTGCCCAATTCGCCTGCCGCCAGGATCTTCTCGGCCTCCCGCGTCAACGGGTGATAGCGGTAGTGGAACGCCTCCATCACCACCCGATCCGAGGCCTCGGCCAGCTTGGCGATCTCCCGCGCCTCCGCCGCGTCGGCGGTGAACGGCTTCTCGCACAGCACGTGCTTCCCGGCCGCCAGCGCCGCCCGGATCCAGCGCCCGTGCAGCCCGTTCGGCAGCGGGATGTACACCGCGTCGAGGTCGGGCGCCTCGACCAGCGCCTGGTAGCTGTCGTATACCTGCCCGATGCCGTGCTTGCGGGCGAACTCCTGCGCCCGCCCGCGGTCACGCGCCGCGAGCGCGGCCACCTCGACCTCGGGATTCCGCGCGGCCGGTCCGATCAAAGCCGTCGGGGCAATATTCGCCGCACCGAGAATCCCGATCCGAATCCGGCCGTGCGTTTCGTCGCTCATCCAGCGACCCTACCGCCCCCGATCACCCGCTGTCTTCGTCCTGCCGGGCCCGAAAACGCAAGTGCTCGACGGTGATCCACACGATTCCCACGATCACGGTGGCCATCGTGCCCACCGCCCCGGCGAGCAGCCGCCCACCGTCGTCGAGACCGCTGACGGTCCAGGCCAGCAGGGCGACACCGGCGAGCAGCAGGGTCGGCCCGGGCCAGTCGACGCCGTCGAGGACGGTGTCCGGGGTCTGGGATCGGTTGACGCGTAGGGCACGGCTGTCGGGCATCGGAAATCTCCCTCGGCTGGCGATGGCTTCCGCATTCGGGATGCCCGCTGTGGCCGGAGTGAAACGAGTTGCCTGGCGTGTCGGACACCTCGGGCGCGGTCGGCTAATGTCCAGCGATCGATGTGCTGTACTCGTCGGATCCGAGCTCCGAAGGAGGAATGACCGGAATGGTCGATCGAGGTGTGGCATGGCTGATGGTGGCGTGCGCGGCGCCGGTACTGCTGACCGCCGGCTGCGGCAACGGCGAGACGACCTCGGACGGTAAGACGCCCGACACCGAGGTCAAGGCCGTCACCAGCACGTTCGAGCGGTTCTTCGACAGCTCGCTGCCGGTCGATCAGAAGATGGCGCTGCTGGAGAACGGGCAGGCGTTCACGGAAACGCTGGAGCATCAGGCGCATTCGGCGATCGCGGGCGGGGCCTCGGCCAATGTCTCCTCGGTCACCGGTGATGGACCCGGCCGCGCGGCGGTGACGTTCACCATCAAGAAGCACGGGATTCCCTTGCTGCCCAATCGACATGGGATCGCGCTCGAGATCGACGGGACGTGGAAGGTGGCCGCCGCGACCTTCTGTGATCTGCTCCGCATCGAGGGCGGTGTGCCCTCGGCGTGTGATGCCGCGCCCACTTCCGCGCCGACCTCGAACTGACCATGGGTCGTGTCGCACGTCGAGAGCGGATGTGTCGCACCGCTCTTACGGCCGTCGGCCGTGAGTGTTGGTTAGGGTAGGCGGATGGTTGCGGGGGCTAAAGAGTTCACCGGTGAGCGTGACAGCGTGCGACCCGACGGCGGGGACGCCGAATCCGCGGTGACCGATCGGATGCTCATCGTGGGCGCTGTGCTCGCGGTGGTGGCCGTGCTGTGGCACGTGTTCGCGATCCCGCTCGACAATCCCTACTACGGCCTGTTCCACAACGGGCTCGACCTCGAGGTCTATCGCGCGGGCGGGGAGGTGTTCCGGGAACGGAGCGGGCTCTATGACGGGCCGGTCGTGTTCGGCATGGAATTCACCTACACCCCGTTCGCGGCGCTGGTCTTCGTGCCGCTCACGGTGATCTCGCTGGTCAAGGCGAAAATGCTGTGGTGGTTGGTGACCATGGCGGCACTGGTCGCGCTCGCCGGACGCTGCCTGCTGGTGCTGAAGTACCGGAATACGTTGCGCACATGGGCTTTCGCGGCCCTGCTGGCGGTGATCTGCACCGTCCTCGAACCCGTGCGCACGACGATCTGGCTCGGGCAGATCAATGTGCTGCTGGTCCTGCTGATCGTCTGGGACCTCACCCGACCGCCCTCGGCGCGAGTGCGCGGCGTGGGTGTCGGCATCGCGGCCGGGATCAAGCTGACGCCCGCGTTCTTCCTGCTCTACCTCGCCTGCACCCGGCAGTGGCGCAGCCTCGGCATCGCCTCGGGGGCGTTCGCGGTGACCATCGCGATGGGTTTCGCGCTGCGACCGCATGACGCGTATTCGTACTGGCGGGGACAGGTCACCGCCGCCGGGCGGGTCGGGGCGGTCGACTCACCCGGCAACCAGTCGGTGAACGGCCTTGTGGCGCAACTACTGCGGTTTTTCGATGTCCAGCGCTTCCTGTCGAACGGGTCGGTATTCCAGCCGCCGACCTGGCTGTGGCTATTGGCCTTGCTGCCCGTCGTCGCGCTGGGGCTGGCCGCGGCGACCATCGCCCATCGCACCGGCCGGGAGCTGCTGGCCATCACGATCACCGGCATGACCGCCGCGTGCGCCTCGCCATTCTCCTGGGGGCACCACTGGGTCTGGTTCATGCCCTTGCTGATTCTCGCCTGGCAGTACGCGTGCACGGCCGCCACTCTTCGGGCCTGGCTCGCCCCGACGGCCCTCGTGCTCGTCGCTTTCAGCTGGTGGTGGACCTTCTCCGACCGCCCGCCCATGGAGGACTCACCGCATCCGATCGGCATCGGCCTGTTCATGCTGCCGCGCGCGGACAACTCGGTGTGGTTCGCCTATCTGACCGTGCCGACCTACGCGGGCTGCTACGTGCTGGTGCAGGTGGTGACGAGCTACGCCGTCCTCAGGCGATACATTGGCCCGGTACGCATCCCTCTGCGAAAGGCCAACCACCATGTCGATTGCCGCTGACAAGGTTGTTTCCATCGAATACACCTTGACCGACGACGACGGCGAGGTGCTGGACACGTCCGTCGGCGACGAGCCGCTCGTCTACCTGCACGGCGCCGAGAACATTGTCGAGGGCCTGGAGAAGGCGCTCGACGGCAAGCAGCCCGGCGACGAGATCGAGGTCGTCGTGGAGCCCGAGGAGGGCTACGGCGACTACCTGGTCGAACTGGTGAGCACCGTGGACCGCGCGGCCTTCGACGGCGTCGACGAGCTCGAGGTCGGCATGGAGTTCGAGGCCGAGGCGCCGGACGGCGAATCGCAGATAGTCGTGGTGCGCGCGGTCGACGGCGACGAGGTCACCATCGACGCCAACCACCCGCTGGCCGGGCAGCGGCTGCACTTCAAGGTGAAGGTGATCGACATCCGCGACGCCAGCGAGGACGAGCTGGCCCACGGGCACCCGCACGGTGACGACGACCACGAGCACTGAGCCACCGGGTTACGCCGAATAAGACCAGCCTCGCACCGACTCCACCGCGATCCGGATGACCGGACCGGTCGGTGAGTCGATGCGGTACTGGTCGTATTTGGTTTTCAGCCAGATCAGCGGATCGGCGAGATCGGCCGGGGCGGTGAGGATTTCGGCGCTGCCATCGAGCCGGGCCCACCACAGCTGCGTCCAGTCGTCGTCGTAGTGGTCGGCCAGTAGCGAGACTCGCGGGTTGTCAGCGATATTGCGCAGTCGCCGCAGATCGGTTGTGGACTTGGGCTTGTGGTCGATGGCGATGACCACGAACAGCGTTGTGTCCGTGGGGGATACGGCGAACGTGACGGGGACCAGGTGGGGCTGCCCGGCCGCGTCGGCGGTGGCCAGGCGGGCCACGCGCGCGGCGCGGAAGCGGGACAGGGCGGTGGAACGGTCCGATCGCACGGACTAGACGCTAGCGGTCCTTGAATTCCTGCTGCACCTTGGCCGGATCGGTGATGCCGTTGGCCAGCAGCAACTGGACCAGCACTCGCGACTTGCCCGGATTCAGGTAGAGCGAGGCCGAGGTGCCCAGCTCGTCGTCATTGAGTTCGGCATTGCGGACCGTCTCACCGGAACCCACGCGGCTCGAACGGACCACGACCACACCGCTCTTCGCCGCCTTGGACAGCGCGTCCACCACCGGCTTGGCGGTATTGCCGTCGCCGACACCGGCCAGCACCAGGCCCTTCGCGCCATGGCCGAGGGCATCGTTCACCTGATCGGCGTTCATGCCAGCGTGCGAGTACACGATGTCCACGCGGGGCAGGGGAGTGCCGCCGGGGACCGGGAAGTGCGAATGCTTCTGCTGCGCGGCCGGTTGCACGAAGGTGACCGCCGCGGCGTCGACATAGCCGACCGGGCCGGTATTGGGCGACTTGAAGGTCTGCACGCTGGTGGTATTGGTCTTGGTGACGTCGTTCGCGCCGTGAATGGTGTCGTTGAGCACGACCATCGTGCCGCGCCCGCGCGCCTCCGGTGCGGCCGCGACCTGCACGGCCGAGCGCAGATTGGCCGGGCCGTCGGCGCTCAGGGCCGTCGAGGGCCGCATGGAACCGACCAGCACCACCGGCTTCTCGCTGGAGACGACATTGTCGAGGAAGAACGCGGTCTCCTCGATGGTGTCGGTGCCGTGGGTGACCACGACGCCGTCGACCTTGTTGTCGGCGAACAGCTCGTTGATCCGATTGCCCAGCTTCACCCAGACGTCTTCGTTCATGTCCTGGCTGCCGATATTGGAGATCTGCTCGGCGCTCAGCTGCGCGATCTTGTCGAGGCCGGGCACGGCGTCGATCAGGTCCTGCGCGGTCGCCTCGCCCGCGGTGTAGCCGACCGCCGAATTGGCATTGGCCTTGCCCGCGATGGTGCCGCCGGTGGCCAGAATGGCGATGCGCGGCAGCGCGCCGGGGGCCGGTTTCGCCGCGTCATCGGTCTTGCCGGTGGCGGCCTGGGAGGTGACAGGCGGCGTGGAGGAGGTGTCCTTGGCGGAATCGCCGGAATTGCCGCTACAGCCGGTGATGATCAGTGCCGCGCCGGCGACCAGACCGGCCAAGCGGAGCAGGGATTTTCGCGCCATTGCGATGTCCTTTCGGGTCCTGTCGCGGGCGCGCAGGAGCCTCCCAGTTGGATGTTCCGGTTTCCGATATTTCCCGAATCGCGGTCCAGCAATGCAGAGGCAAATGTCCTGCCATCAAGATCGTAAAGGGTGGATCGGGGTGGGGCGGCACGGTCCGGTGCCGTGGTCCGATCCTCCTGATGCCAGCGGCGCAGGCAGGGTGCGCGGAAATATATCTTCATCGCCGCGGATCCGCCGGGTGGCCGCGCATATGCGTGAGCCCCGCCCGGTTCGTCCAGGCGGGGCTCACGTGCAGGTCAGACGGTCAGGCGTCAGGAAGTGAAGGCGCCCATGGTCGGGAGCCATTCGATGATGCGCTTGTCGGTGAGCAGGCCCTCGCGGTTGAACGGGTCGTCCTCGAAGAGCTTGGTCACGGCGTCGAGGGAGTCGGCCTTGACCAGGATGAGGGCGCCGGAGCCGTCCGGGTACGGGCCGCTGGTCAGGACGGTGCCCTGGGCGACCAGGTCGTTGAGCCAGCCGCGGTGCTCGGGGCGGTGGATGTCGCGCGCGGGCGCGGTGGCGTCGGAGTAGACGTAGTGGACGGCGAAGACTGCCATGGGCGGGAGCTCCCTATCTCGGAATGTGTTCGGAAGTATCAGAGCGTCAACAGCATTCGGGTATTCCCGAGCGTGTTCGGCTTGACGTAGGACAGATCCAGGAATTCGGCGACACCGGTGTCGTAGGACCGGCACATCTCCGCGTACACCTCGGCGGTGACCGGCGTGCCCTCGATCTCCACGAACCCGTGCCGGGCGAAGAAGTCAACCTCGAAGGTCAGCACGAACAGCCGCTTGAGCTGCAGTTCCCGCGCGACCGCGATCAACTGCTCGACCAGCAGCCGCCCCGCGCCGGTGCCCTTGATATCCGGGTGCACCGCGACCGTGCGCACCTCGCCCAGATCGGCCCACAGCACGTGCAGCGCACCGCAGCCCAGGATCACGCCGTCGCGCTCGGCGACCCAGAACTCCTGCACCGCCTCGTACAGGGTGACCAGGTTCTTCTCGAGCAGGATCCGGCCGGCGTAGATGTCGATGAGCTTCTTGATCTCGGGCACGTCAGAGGTTCGCGCTCGGCGGACGGTCGGCACGATTGCCGCCTGCCCGCCGATGGAACCGCTGTCTGGTGCCCGTGTTGTCATGGGGTGCACAGTAGTCGGCCCACCTACCGATAGGCTTGTCGGTGTGTCACACATCCAGTCGCCCCGCATACCGGCATGGCCGGGGAATCATGGCCGCCGCGACGGCCGGTGGGGGCTCTGGTGACTGTGCAGCGTGACGAGATCGAGGGTCGCTGGGCGGAAGCCCGTCCGGCGGCAAGCCCGGGTTACACCTCGGCACCGCGTTCGAATACCGCCGCGCCCCGTCCCGAAGCGGTCGTGGAGCCTGCGGCGGTACCGCTGATGAACATCGCCAATGTTCTGACCGTGCTGCGCATCCTGATCGTGCCGCTGTTCCTGATGGCGCTGTTCGCCCACGGCGGGCACGACACCGAATGGCGCTGGATCGCGGCCGGACTCTTCGGCATCGCCGCCATCACCGACCGCATCGACGGGCAGCTGGCCCGGAAATACGGACTGGTCACCGACTTCGGCAAGCTCGCGGATCCGATCGCCGACAAGGCGCTCATCGGCGCCGCGCTGATCGGGCTGTCGATGCTGCACGATCTGCCCTGGTGGATCACGCTGGTCATCGTGGCCCGCGAACTGGGCATCACCCTGCTGCGGCTGGCCGTGGTCCGGCGCGGTGTCATTCCGGCGGGCCGCGGCGGCAAGCTCAAGACGCTGGTCCAGTCCGTCGCCATTGCTGTGCTGTTGCTGCCGCTGTCGGGCGGATTCGCTTCGGCCGGAATGGACTTGATGTACGTCGCGGTGGTGCTGACCGTCGTGACCGGATTGGATTACGTCGTGCAGGCGGCGCGCCTGTGGTTCGGGTCGCCGGGCGGCTCCCGTGCGTCCTGATCGCCCGGTTCGTGCGCGGCCCGATATCGAGGCCGTGCTGTCCCGCGTGGCGACGGCCGCACCGATCCCGCCGGAGCCGGTGATCGCCGCCGACTCCGCCGACCTGGTGGCGGCCCTGGTCGAGGCCGGCCAGACCGTGGCCACCGCCGAATCGCTGACCGCCGGACTGCTCGGCGCGACCATCGCGGGAATTCCGGGCGCGAGTGCGGTGTTGCGGGGTGGACTGATCGTCTACGCCACCGACCTCAAGAACTCGCTCGCGGGTGTGAGTGCGGACACGCTGGCCACGGATGGACCGGTGGCCGCGAGCACCGCCGAACAGCTCGCCGTAGGGGCGCGACGCCGCTGCGAGGCGGACTGGGGAATCGGACTCACCGGGGTCGCCGGACCCGATCCGCAGGACGGCAAGCCCGTCGGCACGGTATTCCTTGGTATAGCGGGTCCACAGTCCACCGAGGTACTGCGGTTGAAGTTGTCGGGGGACCGGTGGACGATCAGGGTGGGCGCGGTCCGCGCCGCGGTCGCCGAACTCGTCCGCTCGGTCAGGGGCGAGTGAAGGGGCCGGGAACGCGCGGCCGACGCCGGACGTTGTCCAGTCAAACGCTGGGTCCGGCGAGACGAGTGTGAGGAGAACGAGATGACGCTGCTGCGAGAAGCCATCGGGGAGAGCCTGCGGCGTGCTCGGGTCGCCCAGAGCCGGACACTGCGTGAGGTGTCGACCTCCGCGCGAGTCAGTCTGGGGTACCTGTCCGAGGTGGAGCGGGGTCGCAAGGAGGCGTCCAGTGAACTGCTGGCCGCCATCTGCACGGCCCTGGATGTGCCGCTGTCGCAGGTGCTTTTCGATGTGAGCGCGGCCATGGCCGATGCCGACAAGGCCACCGCGCTGGCGGGCGAGAAGGCCTCGGCGCTGGCCGGCGAGCGCGCCTCCGCGAATGTTGCGAAGCTGCCCGCCAAGGGCATGGCCAAGGTCTCCGCGAAGGTCACCCCCAAGGGCGGCGACGGGGATGTCGCGCTGGCCGCCGATGGTACGTTCGGCCCCCGCATTGTGATTCCGGCCCCGAAGCCGGACCGTCTGGTGCTGGTGGCCGCCAAATGATCGCTGTGCTGCGGAGCCGAAAGGGATAAATTCTCTGTAGGCTTCGTGCCGGAGACGTCGTGCTGTTGCCGAAATCTCCGGAACGACCGTTGCACAGTGGAGATATGGGACAACAGGGGTGCGCGACGGTCGCGCACCACACCTCGCGCTAAGGGGCGCGCGGCACGTCATATGGAGGCGGGATCAATCGATGGCTAATCCGTTCGTGAAGGCCTGGAAGTACCTGATGGCCCTCTTCGACTCGAAGATCGAGGAGCATGCGGATCCGAAGGTCCAGATCCAGCAGGCCATCGAGGAAGCCCAGCGCCAGCATCAGGCCCTGTCGCAGCAGGCCGCATCGGTGATCGGCAACCAGCGCCAGCTGGAGATGAAGCTGAACCGGCAGCTCGACGAGGTCGAGAAGCTCAATGCCAATGCGCGCCAGGCGGTTCTGCTCGCCGACCAGGCCAATGCCTCCGGCGACACCGAGAAGACGATCCAGTACACCAATGCCGCCGAGGCTTTCGCCGCGCAGCTGGTGACCGCCGAGCAGGCCGTCGAGGATCTGAAGGTGCTGCACGACCAGTCGCTGCAGGCCGCCGCCCAGGCCAAGAAGGCGGTCGAGCAGAACGCGATGCTGCTGCAGCAGAAGGTCGCCGAGCGCACCAAGCTGCTGTCCCAGCTGGAGCAGGCCAAGATGCAGGAGCAGGTCTCGGCCTCGCTGCAGCAGATGGACTCCACCCTCTCCGCTCCCGGCACCACCCCGAGCCTGGACGCGGTGCGCGAGAAGATCGAGCGCCGCTACGCCAACGCCCTCGGCGCCGCCGAGCTGGCCGGCAACTCGGTCCAGGGTCGCATGATGGAGGTCCAGCAGGCGTCCATCCAGATGGCCGGCCACAACCGCCTCGAGCAGATCCGCGCCTCCATGCGCGGCGACGCCCTCCCCGCCGGCGGCAACGCGGCCCAGCCCCAGATCCAGGGCCAGCCCGCCCAGCCCGCCGCCAACCCCAACTTCAACAAGGGCCAGGCCGCCCAGCAGTAACTGCTGCGCGAAAGGTAGTACAACGATGGGGAGTTCGCGGGCCAACCAAAGTCCCGCGACCTCCCCTGCCCGTTTCCTCCGCCGAACCCGAACAAAAACCCCAAACCCCATCCCCGGCCTCCCGTCCCCATTCGGCCCACCGGCTAACGCCCAGCCTCCGGCCCCGCCCGAATCCGCCGGGCCGGGAATGGTTTCCACGCCGCCCCGGGACACTTTCTCCGAGCAGCAGGACCCGTCGGCCCACCCCGGCCGCGCCGCCTCGGCGGATACAGCCCGGGTCCCGGAGGCCACTAGGCCTGTGCCGCAACCGAACTCGCCGACCTCTGCCGCGAGCGACCGAACCGCGCTCCCACAGCCGAGTTCGTCCTCCGCGGCCACCGATCGGTCGCGGCGCAAACGGCTGATCGGCCGCAGCAAGCCGACGGCGGAGGTGCGACAGTCGTCCGAGGTCAATCGGCCGCCTGTCGGACCCCCGTCGTACGGTGGGGCGATGCCCGCACAGGAGTCATGGCGGCCGACGATCGGGTCGCATACTGGATCGAGCGACGGCGTGCCGCCGCAGGCGGGTGCCCCGTGGACTCCTCCGGCGGGTTACCAAGCGGGCACGGCCGGTCAAGCTTTCCCGGGCGATGCCGGATACGGCGGCGGCCCAGGTGAATTCGGTCGGCGACCGGCAGATGCGGCTGCGCAGCCGAGTGCTGCGGGGCGGCGGAAGCGGAAGCGGCGGGGGCGGGCTGGCGAGGCCGTGCTGGAGGTGTTGGCGCCTACCGGGTTCGAGCCGGAGGAGTTGGCGCAGCGGCTGCCGGATGCGTTGCGGGGGGTTGGGGAGCAGGCGTTGGTGGCCGTGCGGAAGTGGGCGGATCCGCGGGAGCGGGAGTTGCGGAAGCGGCGGCGCGCTCGGCGGAGGAGTCTCCGGTTGGGGACGGCTTCGGGGTTGACTACGGCGGGAACTGTTGGGCTGGTGTTGATTTCGGCACCGGCTTGGGCGGTGGTCGTGGTCGGTGGTGGCGCGGTCGCGCTCGTCACCGGGACGGCGGTGACCGCCAAGCGCTACCTCGAAATGCGGAAGGCGCCGCTGCCGCAGGCCGCGTTCGTGCCGCGGAAGCTGCCGCCGATCCGGTCGGCCGCGCGAGCCTCCATTGCCCGATTGGTGCGGGCGGAACGCGCGCTGCACGGATTGCATTCGCAGATCGCGCGATCCGGGCGGCTGCCCGAGGACGATCTGCACGACACATTGGAGACGGCTGCCTCCGGAGCGGCCGCATTACACGCCCTGGCTCAGGATGTCGTCGCGATGGAGCGCGCCTCCGGCGCACTGGGCGCGAATTCGCCTCTGGGTGAGCATGTCCGGGCGGTATCGATCCGTCTGGACGGCGGCGTCGTCGAATACGAGGGCATGGTCGCGGCGGCCGCCCGCGTGCTGGCCGTGCCCGAAAGCGCCGCGGTCTCCGACGACCTCGGCTGGGCCATGCTCAACCTCCGCGACGCCGCCGACCGCCTCGACGGCTGGGCCCAGGCCCTCACCGACCTCGCGGACCAGCGTTTCCGCGCGAATCCCTAAATCCTTCCACCAGCGATTTCGCGCACGGCCCTGAGTCGCGGCCCGGAGGAGCTGCTCGACCGGCGGGTCCGAGCCTCGGGGTGAACCCTGAACTATCCCGGATTTCGGTGTTGACCTGGTGATTTTCTCGGCCGGGCAACGCAGTATGGATGGTGACGGATCGCGCGGACGGCGGTTCGGAGAACTAGGAGGCAAGGAAATGTTCTGGAAGATCCTCGGCGTCGTCGTCCTCGTGTGGATCGCGGTGGCTGTGCTCGGTGCGCTGATCAAGGCGCTGTTCCCGATCCTGATGGTGACCGCGGTCATCTTCGGCCTGTACCTGCTGTACAAGGCGATGTCGGGTTCGAAGGACAAGTCGCCGCTCGGCAAGTTCTGACGCGACAAGGCTTTCGTGGACCGTCCACCCTGATGAGCAGGGTGGGCGGTCCTTTTTCCGTAGTATCGGCACATGGCTACTGCTGTCGTCGCCACCTCGTACGGTGGACCGGAAGTCTTGTCGCTCATCGAGGTCGAGGTGCCCGAGCCCGGGCCGGGTGAGGTCACCGTCGCGGTTCGCGCGGCGGGAGTGAATCCCTTCGACTACAAGGTCTACAGCGGTGCGTTCGGCACCGATCCGAGCAAGCTGCCCCTCCGCATCGGCCTCGAGGTCTCCGGTGTCGTCACCGCGGTCGGCCCCGACGCGAACGGCCCCGCGGGTCCGATCTCGGTGGGAGACGAGGTGATCGCGCAGGTGTCCGGCGGTTACGCCACCGCGGTGAACGCGCGGGTCAACGGAGTCGTGCCCAAGCCCGCCGATGTGGACTGGAAGGAGGCCGCCGGACTCATCAGCGTCGGCGGAACCGCGGTGCACCTGCTGACCGCGACCGGTGTCGGACCCGGCGACACCGTGCTCGTGCACGGCGCTGCGGGCAGCGTGGGCGCGCTGGCCGCACAACTCGCGGTCGCGCGTGGCGCCCGGGTCATCGGCACCGCGTCGCCCGGTCGGCACGAGCGGTTGCGCGCCTACGGCGTGGAGCCGGTCGCATACGGTCCGGGCCTCGCGGACCGCGTGAAGGCCTTGGCCCCCAAGGGGATCGACGCCGCCATCGACACCGTCGGCACCGACGAGGCGGTGGACGTCTCCCTGGAGCTGGTCCCCGACCGCTCCCGCATCGCGAGCATCGTGGCGTTCGGCCGCGCGGCCACCGACGGCTTCAAGGTGCTCGGCCTGGGCCCCGGCGCCGATCCCGGCACCGAGATCCGCGGCAATGCCTGGCGCGAACTGCTGCCCCTGCTCGCGGCGGGCAAGCTCGATCTGGCCATCGCCAAGACGTTCCCGCTGGCCGAGGCGGCCGCGGCGCACGAATTCGTGATGGCGGGCCACGCCGGCGGCAAGGTGATCCTGCTGCCCTGAAGGCGGCCAATCGATTTGGCGAAACGTCCCATATGAGTGCCTCGCACGGCATATGTTGTTGCCCACAACATATGCCGTGTGTGCGGTCGCAACCCAGTTGACCGCCGCGAAAGAAGGTCACCCTGATGAGGACGAAAAGCGCGCTCCCGCCGAAGATGTCCGGACGCCGACGGGCCTACGCCGCCGCGGCGCTGGCGCTGACCGGACTACTCACCCTCACCGCCTGCGGATCCAACTCCAGCTCCGGCGGCTCCTCGTCGAACGCGCCGGACACCGGCGGGGCCAATGGCACGGTCGGGGTCATCCTCCCCGAGACCGCCAGCTCGGCCCGCTGGGAAGCCTTCGACAAGCCGCTGCTGCAGAAGGCGTTGAAGGACGCGGGTTTCGGCGCCGATGTGCAGAACGCGCAGGGCGATGTCCAGAAGTTCTCCACCCTCGCCGACGGCATGATCGCCAAGGGCGTGAAGGTGCTGCTCATCGCGTCGATCAATAGCGAGGTCGGCAGCGCGGTCGCCGCCAAGGCCAAGAAGGCCGGCATCCCGACCATCGACTACGACCGCCTCAACCTCGGTGGATCCTCGGACTACTACGTCTCCTTCGACAATGTGAAGGTCGGCGCGCTGCAGGGCCAGGGCCTGGCCACCGCGCTCAAGGACAAGCCGGGCGCGCAGGTCGTCGAGATCGAGGGCGCGCCGACCGACAACAACGCGACGCTGTTCCATCAGGGCCAGGAGACGGTGCTGCAGCCGCTGTATGACTCGGGCGCTTTGAAATTGGTGCGCAGCCAGGCCATCGACGACTGGAACAACCAGAAGGGCGGCACCACCTTCGAGCAGATCCTGACCGGCAACGGCGGCAAGGTCGACGGCGTGGTCGCGGCCAATGACGGCCTCGCGGGCGCGGTGATCACGGTGCTCAAGAAGAACGGCCTCAATGGCAAGGTGCCGGTGACCGGTCAGGACGCCACCGTGGACGGGCTCAAGGCGATCCTGCGCGGCGACCAGTACATGACCGTGTTCAAGCCCATCAACGAAGAGGCCGACGCCGCGGTGAAACTCGCGGTGGCCCTGGCCAAGGGCGACAAGGCGAGCGCGGATGCGCTGGCGCAGAACGTGAGTCAGGACACCAAGGGCAAGCGGGACGTGAAATCCGTGCTGCTGACCCCGCAGCTGATCACCAAGTCCGAGGTCAAGAAGGTGGTGGACGCCGGCTTCGTGAAGGCGTCGGATGTCTGCTCCGGTGACGTGAAGCAGGCCTGCACCGAACTCGGCATCTCCTGAGCCAGAGCCCGAAAGTAGAGACATGAGTGAGCCGCTGCTCCAAATATCCGGCCTGAACAAGAGTTTCGGACCGGTGCACGTGCTGCACGACGTGGACCTCACCGTGCCGGCGGGAGAGGTCACCGCACTCGTCGGCGACAATGGCGCGGGCAAATCCACGCTGGTGAAGTGTGTTGCCGGAATCCACGCCGCCGACTCCGGCGAGGTGCGTTTCCGGGGCGAACCCGTTCACCTGCATGGCGCCAAGGACGCGGCGGCGCTCGGCATCGAGGTCGTCTATCAGGACCTGGCCCTGTGCGACAACCTCGACATCGTGGCCAATATGTTCCTCGGCCGGGAGCGCGGCAAGTCGTGGCTGCTGGACGAGGCGAACATGGAGGAGGCGGCGCGGCGCACCCTGGCCTCGTTGGGGGTGCGCACCGTGAAATCGGTGCGCACCCCGGTCGCAGCCCTGTCCGGCGGGCAGCGCCAGACCGTGGCGATCGCGAAAGCCGTGCTGTGGAACAGCAATCTGGTGATGCTCGACGAGCCGACCGCGGCGCTGGGCGTGGCGCAGACGCGGCAGGTGCTGGATCTGGTGCGGCGGCTGGCCGAGCAGGGGCTGGGGGTGGTGTTGATCAGCCACAACCTGGCCGACGTGTTCGAGGTCGCGGATCGGATCGCGGTGCTGTATCTGGGCCGGATGGCGGCGCAGGTGCGGACCGCGGATGTGACCACCGGGCAGGTGGTGGAGTTGATCACCTCGGGGCGCTCGGGTGATCTCGGCTTGGCGCGGCCGGAAACCGTCGCGCTGTGAGCGGGAAAGTCACTGGGGCTGTGAACGAGAAAACCACTGATATGACCAATGTTTCGGAATCACCGGTCGTCGAGACCGGTGGCGCCATCACCGACTTCGGGATCGACACCACGACGCTGTCGACCCGGGATGCGTTGCGCGACTATGTCGCCCGGCTGCGCGGCGGCGAGATCGGTTCGCTACCGGCGATTCTCGGTTTGATCGCCCTGGTGGTGCTGTTCTCCCTGATGTCGGATGTGTTCTTCTCGCTGAACAACATCGCCAACCTGTTGGCGCAGGGCGCGGGTCAGACCATCATCGCCATCGGGATCGTGTTCGTGCTGCTGATCGGTGAGATCGATCTGTCGGCGGGCACCGCCTCGGGTGTGGCCGCGGCGGTGCTGGCCATGCACTTCGTGGACAACGGGAACCTGCTCACCGGCATGGGATCGACGGTGTTCTACATCTTCATCGCCATGCTGGCGCTGGCCGCCGTGCTCGCGGGGCTGCTGCGGATCTGGCCGGGCGTCGCGTTCTCCCTGCTCGGCATTCTGCTGACAGTCCTCGGCCTGGAAGCGAATCCGTGGATCGAGATGCTGCTCGCGGTGTGCGTGGGCGCGGCCATCGGATCGATCACCGGATTCCTCATCGCCAAGATCGGCATGCCGTCGTTCGTGGTGACGCTGGCGTTGTTCCTGGCCTGGCAGGGCGTGATCCTGCAGCTCATCGGCGAGGGCGGGGTGCTGGGCATCAGCTCCTCGCACGTGCTCAACGAAGTCGCCAACGGGAACCTGTCCACCGCGGGCAGCTGGCTGCTGTGCGTGATCGCCGCCGGGGGATACGCCGGGGTCACCCTCGGCGGGCATTTCCTGCGCAAGCGGCGCGGACTGGTCACCTCACCCACACCGCTTGTGGTGGTGAAGGTTTCGGCGCTGGTGATCTTCGCGATCGTGGTGACGGCGCTGCTCACGGTCAACCGTTCGCCCAGCAAGCTCATCGTGATTTCCGGTGTGCCGTATGTGGTTCCGATCGTGCTGGTGCTGCTGGTCGCCGGAACCTATGTGCTGACCCGCACCACCTACGGCCGCCACATCTATGCCGTCGGCGGCAACGCTGAGGCGGCGCGTCGCGCGGGCATCAACGTAACCCAGTTGCGGGCAAGCGTTTTCGTCATCAGCTCCTCGTGCGCGGCGATCGGCGCGATCGTCTACTCCTCGAAGGTCGGCTCGGTCGATCCGCAGGCGGGTGGGCTCAACACCCTGCTGTTCGCGGTCGGCGCGGCGGTGATCGGCGGCACCTCGCTGTTCGGCGGGCGCGGGCGGGTGGCCGACGCGGTGATCGGCGGCGCGGTGCTGGCCGTGGTCTCCAACGGCCTGGGACTGCTGCAGCAGCCGGCGGCGGTGGTCTCCATCGTGACCGGACTGGTGCTGCTGCTGGCCGCGACCGTGGACGCGCTCTCGCGCCGCCGCGTGGCGATCTCGGGACACTGACCCGTGGTCGCCGAGGATTATTGAGCCGTGGCGATGGGGGATCATTGAGTCGCGCAATGGTATTACCGAATCCATGACCGTCGCCCGACCGGACGAGGTGCGCCGGTTCAACCGGTCGAGCCTCCTGCGGCTACTGCACACCGGAGGCCCCGCCACTCGGGCGGCGCTGGCCACCGAGCTCGGGCTCAACCGATCCACCATCAAGATGCTCGTCGACGGCCTGGCCGAGGACGGCGTGGTGGAGGAGAAGGTGCCCCGGCTGGCACGCGGGGCCGGGCGGCCGTCGCTGCTGGTGCTGCCGCAGCCGCAGGCGGCGGTGGTGCTGGCGGTGGATGTGCAGGTCGAGCACGCCGGGATCGCGCTGGTGGGTTTCGGCGGGCAGATCCTGGGCCGCAACAGCTGGAATCTGCGTGGGCGGCAACGCGAACCCGACGAGGTGATCACGCACGTCGCCGAGTCCGCGGCCATGCTGGCCGCGGATCTGGACCTGAGCCCGGTGGCGGCGGGCGTGTGCGTGCCCGGGGTGGTTCGGCGCGCCGACGGGCTGGTGCACACCGCGGCGAACCTGTGCTGGGGTGAGGTGGCGCTGGGGCAGCGGTTGCGGGCGGTGCTGGATGTGCCGGGCATCGTCGGCAACCACGCCGAATTCGGTGTGCTCGCAGAGCATGTCAGGGGTGCGGGGGGCGTGGCGGCCGACGCGGTGTTCGTCTCGGCCGATGTCGGGG